>CALHQN010000190.1 GCA_938036585.1 uncultured Campylobacter sp. | reverse complement strand
TGGGATATTTTGTGACGCGCGGTACTTAGAATTTTAACAATAAAATTTATAAAACTAATTTGATTTGCATTTTCTCGGCGCACAGGAGCTTGTTTTAACAAGCAGCGCAACACCAAATTTTAAAAATCTAAATTCGCAGTGTAAATTTTCGTTAGCTTGCCGCCGGTGTTACTTACAGAAGCGGCAGCAAAAGTAAAGCCTCGTTAGTCGTGAGTAATTTTGCAAATTTGCGCCTCGGTTGCGGCTGCGAGGTCTTTCGGCGCGAGGGCAATCTGTTTTCCCCACACGCCTGCGCTAACATAAATTTTCTCCTGCGTTAGCGCTTTTTCATCGATGAAGGAGCGGAAGTGCTTTTTCATCCCAAGCGGCGAGCAACCGCCCCTGATGTAGCCCGTGACCTTTTGCAAATCCTTCAAATCCATCAGCTCGCAACGCTTCGCACCGCAGATGTGCGCGAGCGCCTTGAGATCCAAATTTAAATCGCCCTGCAGGCAGGCCACGACGTATTCGTGATCCGCCGTGCAAACTATCGTTTTATAAACCCGCTCGATCGGCTCGTTCACGCTGTTTGCAACATGCACCGCGTCTAAATTTAAAGGATCAACCGCATATTCTTTGATCTCGTAGGGGATTTTCAGACCGTCCAGTACGCGCGCGGCGTTCGTCTTTGAACTCATTTCGCCTCTTTTCTTAAATTTAATAGCGGATTTTGTTTTCTTTTAGAAAATCGCGCAGATCTTCGTATTCGCTCTGATCGAAATAGCGCCATTTGCCGGGCTTTAGCGTCCCAAGCGTCATTCTACCGAATGCCGTGCGCTTAAGCTCCACGACGTCCAGATCAAAATAGCCGAAAAATCTGCGCAGCTCGCGGTTTTGGCCCTCGTTGATGATCGCCTTTATCTTCGTATAGCCGCCGCTGCTAGGCATTATGCGGTGGCCTAAGAAGGGCTTAAATTCCATCGATTTTATCTTGCTTTTGGCGTGTGCGCCCTTGCTTGCGTCTGCGGCGAAAAAGCCTTCGCGGATCGCCGTTACGACCTCGTCCTTTACCTCGCCTTTTACCTTTAGATAGTACTCTCGCTCAATGTCGCTGTTCATCAGCGCCGTAGCGATCGCGGGCGCATCGGTCAGCAGCAAAAGCCCTTCGCTTGCAAAATCCAAACGCCCTACGCTAACAAATCTACTAAACCCCTCCGGCAAGCTATCGTAAATCGTCCGCCTGCCGCGATCGTCTTTTTTAGTAACTAACTCGCCTTTGCGTTTGTTATAAACGATCATCGTAAATTCTGTTTTAGGCTTGATAAGGCGCGAGCCGATGCGGATCTTCTCCTCGCCGCTAACTTCGATGAAACCGCTAACGACGCGGCCGTTAATGCTAACCTTGCCCTGCTTGATCAGCTCGTCCGCCTCACGGCGTGAGTAGGCGGTGTTATGAGAGATAAATTTATTCAGACGCATCTTTTGCATTATTTTAGCCCCAAGCTCGTTAGATCGTGAATGTGTAAGATCCCCGCGGGCACGCCATTTTCGACCACGGGCAGGACTTGAATTTTAAATTGCTCAATCAAATTTAGCGCGTCTATCGCGAGCATATTTTTATCGTCCAGCATTTTGGGGTTTTTGGTGGCATATTTTAGCGCGCCGTCATTGATGTCAAAATCCTCTCGCATCAGCGCGCGGCGCAGATCGCCGTCGCTTAAGATCGCCTCGAGCGCGCCCTTTTCGTTCACTAACAAGACGGTGCCAAGCTTTCCGTGCGTCATAACGTCAATAGCTTGTTTTAGGCTAGCGTTACGGCTTGCGACCGGTAAATTTTTACTTTGCATCACGTCTTTTACTTTTACAAAAAGCCGCTTGCCGAGGCTGCCGCCCGGGTGGAAATTTGCAAAATCCTCTTTGCCAAATCTGCGCTGCCTCATCAAACAGATCGCTAACGCGTCGCCTAAGCCGAGCGTTAGCGTCGTAGAAACCGTCGGCGCAGCACCTAGCGGGCAGGCCTCTTTGACGATGCTAAGGCTTATGAACTCGTCGCAAACCTTACCGAGCGAGCTGTTTTTATCGCGCGCCATCGCGATAATCTTCACGCCGAAGCGTTTGAGATGAGGCAGAATTCTAACCAGCTCCTCGCTCTCGCCGCTGAAACTGATCGCAAGCACCATATCGTCCTTGCCGATCATACCCAGATCGCCGTGCAGCGCCTCGGTAGGGTGGACGAAAAACGACGGCGTGCCAGTGCTGGCAAGCGTCGCGGCGATCTTAACGCCTATGTGGCCGCTCTTACCCACGCCGATGACGATCACCTTGCCCTTGCAAGCAAGGATCAAGTTTACGGCTCGCTCAATTTCGTCGCCGATAAGCTCCGCATGCCGCAAAAGCTCCGCTCCTTCGAGCCTTAGCACCTCTCGTGCCGTATCTAAAATTTCACTCATTAAACCTTCTTTTTAAAATTTGCTTCTATTTTGCGCCTCTTTGCGCCACGCTTAAATTTACGCTAGCTAAAATTTCACGCCTTTGAAATTTGCGCCATAAATTCTAATCTACAAAATCACGCGCCGCTCTACCCGCTTACCGCGAGCTTACTGGGCGCTCTTTAAATTTCGCTTTACGCCAAATTTTGCGCTAAAATTTTATTAGCCACTTTAAATTCAGCGTCGTAAAAACTCGCCCATATCGCAAAATTTCACGCCCGAAAGCTCGCCCGCGCCATAAAATT
>CALHQN010000189.1 GCA_938036585.1 uncultured Campylobacter sp. | reverse complement strand
TTTAACAATTCCTGAATGTGATATTTTTTGGTCTCCACATTTTAATATCCCAATCCTGCCGATAAGAGCAAAATTTAGAGTGGTTACTATCCACGACGTATTCCATTTAGCCTTCTACGATACGCTAAATTTTATGCAGAAAATATATGCAAAAACGCTTTTTAATCAAGCACTAAACCGAAGCAATATAGTTCTTAGCGTTTCAAATTTTTCGCGGAGTGAGATATTAAAATACACTAAAACCGGTAAAAATATTTTCGTTGTGCCAAATGCGATAGATGAGAGGCGCTTTAATCGCCATTGCGATTCAAATGCCTTAGAAGCGGCGGCAAAGGGCTATGGTCTTCCTGAGGATTTCGTTTTGTTTGTGGGAAATGTTAAACCGCATAAGAATTTAAAGAATTTATTATTTGCATTGGAAAAGACGAATCTAAATTTGGTTATAGTAGGTAAAAAGGATGGCTTCATAACGGGCGATAGCACTATTTCTGAGATTATTCAGACAAAAAATCTTGGCAATCGTATATTTTTTACGGGCTATGTTAAAGACGCGGATATCGCCGCTATTTATAATTTGGCGAAATTATTCGTATTTCCATCGCTATACGAGGGTTTTGGTATTCCGCCGCTTGAGGCACAAGCGTGTAGTTGTCCAGTCGTTTGCTCAAATGCTGCGAGTTTGCCTGAAGTTTGCGGCGATAGCGTTGTTTATTTTGATCCGAATGACATAGAAGATATGAGAAATAAAATTCAAACTGTTTTAAACGATAAAAATTTACAAAACGAGCTTCGTATTAAAGGCCTTGAGAATATAAAAAGATTCGGCTGGGAACACTCGGCGAAACAGATTATCGAAATAATGGAGAGTTTTAGATGAAAAAAGCTCTTGTCCACGACTGGTTTAGCACCTATGCGGGCGCGGAGAAATGCGTCGAGAGTTTTACCAATATCTGGGATGATTTTGAAATTTATAGCCTCATTGACTTTTTAAGCGATGCCGACCGAGATAAAATTTTAAAAGGCAAGCGTGCCCACACGAGCTTTATCCAAAAGCTTCCTTTTGCAAAGGACAAATACCGTAACTACCTGCCGCTATTTCCGCTTGCGATCGAGCAGTTTGATCTAAGCGGCTACGACGTCGTGCTATCCAGCTCACACGCCGTCGCAAAGGGGGTGTTGACGCACTCTAACCAGCTTCACATCGCCTATGTACACACGCCGATCCGCTACGCGTGGGATCTCTATCATCAGTACTTGCGCGAAAGCGGGCTAGATCGCGGTCTAAAGGGCATGCTGGCGAAGTATTTTTTACATAAAATTCGACTTTGGGACGCGAGCACCGCAAACCGCGTAGATCACTACGTCGCAAACAGCCGCTACATCGCGCGCCGTATCCAAAAAACCTACGGCAAGCCTAGCGACGTCATCTATCCGCCCGTGGACGTGGATAAATTTACGCTGCGCGAAGCTAAAGAGGAGTTTTACCTCACCGCCTCGCGCATGGTTCCGTATAAAAAGATCGATCTCATCGTCGAGGCGTTTTCGCAGACGGATAAAAAGCTGCTAGTTATCGGCGATGGGCCTGATATGGCGAAAATCAAGTCAAAAGCGGGCAAAAATGTCGAGCTTTTGGGCTTCGCAGACGATGAAACGATGGCGGATCTAATGAGGCGGGCAAAGGCGTTTGTTTTTGCCGCCGAGGAGGACTTCGGCATCACGCCGGTAGAAGCGCAGGCGTGCGGCACGCCGGTGATCTGCTTCGGGCGCGGCGGCGCTCGCGAGACGGTGCTTGATGGCGAGAGCGGGCTGTATTTTATGGAGCAAAACACAAAGAAGCTACTCGCCGCCGTAGCTAAATTTGAGCAAAATTATGATAAATTTGAGCCTGTAAAAATCAGAGAAAATTCTTTAAAATTTTCGCGCGCGCGCTTTGAGGCCGAGATCAAAAGCTACGTCGAGAAAAAATATGAGGAATTTAAGGACGGCCTAAATGACTAATATAATCCTAAGCGGCGGCAGTGGCACGAGGCTGTGGCCCATCAGCCGCACGCTTATGCCAAAGCAGTTCGTGCGCCTCTTTGACGACCGCTCGCTTTTTATGATGAGCTACGAGCGAAACTCCCCGCTATGCGAGCGTGTGCTCGTCGTCTCAAACGAGCAGCAGTATTTTTTGGCGCTCGATCAGCTTGAGGTTTTAGGCGCGCGCGGCGTGAAATTTCTACTCGAGCCCGTCGGCAGAAACACGGCCCCTGCGATCGCGCTTGCATGTTTGAGCTTGAAGGCCGAGGAGATCGTTTTCGTAACGCCGAGCGATCATCTCATAAGAGACGAAGCGGCGTATAAAAACAGCGTCTTGCGTGCACGCGAGCTTGCAAAGCAGGGGTTTTTGGTAACGTTCGGTATCAAGCCCGCGGAAGCAAATACGGGCTACGGCTATATCGAAGCAAGCGGCGAGGACGTGTTAAAATTTCACGAAAAGCCTGAGCTTGCGGCAGCGCAAAGCTACATAGCGGCGGGGAATTTTTACTGGAACAGCGGCATGTTTATGTTCAAAGCGGGCGTATTTTTAAGCGAACTAAAGGCGCGCAGCCCTGAAATTTACGAAGCCTGCGTTCGCGCGCACGAAAATTCTAACGCTGAAAATCCGATTAGAATTAAACTAGGCGATATGCAAGAGATTCCAGCAGATAGCATCGATTATGCGGTTATGGAGCGCACGAGTCTTGCTAAAGTCGTGCCCGCAGACATCGGCTGGAGCGATCTGGGAAGCTTCGATAGCTTGGACGCCGAGCTGCCTAAAGACGCGAACGGCAACACCGCTGGCGAGCAAAATATTACTCTAAATTCTAAAAACAATCTCATCATCGGCTCGGGCCGCACGATAGCCGCCATAGACGTCGAGGATCTCGCTATCGTCGATACCAAGGACGCCCTACTCGTATGCAAAAAAGGCTCTACCCAAAAGGTAAAGCAGGTGGTAGAGCGGCTGAAGGATAGCGATCTGGCGCGCGTGCACGTAACGACGCACCGCCCGTGGGGCAGCTACACGGTGCTCGAAGATGAGCGCGGCTACAAGATCAAGCGCATCGTCGTTAAGCCCGGCAAGCGACTATCGCTGCAAAAGCACTACCATCGCAACGAGCATTGGATCGTCGTTAGCGGCACTGCGACCGTGACCGTGGGCGAGCGAAATTTCTTGCTGCGCGAGAACGAATCTACGTTCATTAGAATGGGCGAGGTTCATCGCCTCGCAAACGAGGGCAAAATCCCCGTCGTACTAATCGAAGCTCAAGTCGGCAGCTATACCGGCGAGGACGATATCGTGCGCCTGCAAGATGATTTTAATAGGAGCTAGGATGAAAAAGCAACTCTGCGTTTTGATAATCTTGGCGGTCGATATTTTCGGCATCTGGCTTTGCTTCGGCCTTGCCGTGGTGCTTAAAAATCTGCTCTACGGCGATAGCTTGCTGCTGGACGTCGGCAGATATCAGGGCTTTGCGCCGTCCTACGTCATAATGATATTTTTGTTTTTCTATCAGGGGATATATTCGAGGCGATATGATTTTTGGCATGAGAGTAGAATTTTAGTAAAAAGCTGCTTCTTGGGGCTTTTGCTAAGTCTCGCGCTACTTGCTTTAATCAAAGTCAATTATGAATTTTCGCGCGCTAGCTTCATCCTAAGCTTTGCCTTTATGGCGGTGGTTTTGCCGCTTTTGAAGTTCATAGTAAAAAGGAGGCTTTTTAAATTTGGATTGTGGCAAAAGAGGGCAAAAATTTTAGGCGAGGGCGAGGAGTTTGAAAGCGCTGTTTTAGGAAGCGCATATCTTGGGTATGTAAGAGCGCTAGGCAGGGATTACGACGTACTATTTATCGGCGGAAGCAGGCTCGAAGCGAGCGCTTTAAACGAGCTCATCGAGAGCAACATCAGGGAAAATAAAGAAATTTTATTCACTCCCGTGCTGCGTTCGTACGACTTCACGCAGACCTATATTTACAGCGTCTTTGCATCACGCACAAGCCTCTTTGCGATACGAAATTCTCTGAAAAGCCCTTTAAATTTAGCTCTTAAACGCGGGCTTGATTTGGCGCTAATTTTCTTAGCACTTCCTTTGCTGGTGCCGATTTTTGCCGTAATCGCGCTGATGATGAAGCTAAAAGAACCGGAGGGACGCATATTTTTTTCGCATCAAAGAATGGGGTTTGGCGGCAAGCCGTTTGGATGCCTCAAATTTCGCTCAATGAAAGAAAACGGGGATGAAATTTTAGCTCAGTATCTGAAGCAAAATCCGCAAGAAGTGGAGTATTTTGAAAAGTATCACAAATACGAGCACGATCCGCGCATCACGAAGCTGGGCGATTTTTTGCGCAGAAGCTCGCTTGATGAGCTTCCGCAGCTGATCAACGTCCTAAAGGGCGAAATGAGCATCGTAGGCCCTCGCCCGTGCGCGCAATACGAGCGCAAAGATATGGGCGAATATGCTGATCTCATACTCGCCGTCAAGCCCGGCATCACGGGGCTTTGGCAGGTGAGCGGGCGCAGCGATGTGGATTTTGCGACCAGGGCGGGCATGGATACGTGGTATATGAAAAACTGGTCGATCTGGAACGACATCGTCATTATTTTAAAAACCTTCAAAGTCGTTTTGGCGCGCGAAGGGGCAAGTTGATCGCTTATAGAGTCTTTAAGACGGGCTCTTTCTTTTGAGATAAATTTTACTTCCGCTTTCTGCTTTCGTAAGAATACTGCAATGCAAAATTTACGCAAGACGGATAAATTTTACTCTTGCTTTCGTGTCGACGCATTTTAAAATTTAGAGAATCTACGGATAAAATTTTGACCTATTTGAGGATAGAGGGAGGGTGCTAAGAAATTATAACAGCATTACCGACGAAGGAGAGTTGGGCTCGCTTGCGGATAATAATATCAAAAGCATCGATCTAAACTATAAAAGAGATAACGATAGACGAGAATTCTGACACCATAAAGCAAGGCTCTAAGGTTGCTCTTATCGATGAGCTGATCTATAAATGGGCGGAAGTGAGCGAAGCGGCTAAAGACTCACGGGGGAATATATAGATGCTAGAAATTTTAGCGGCGCATAAGAGGCTAAGGAATTTATAACTGCTTAAGTAAGGTGGATATAGAATTCGCAAAAGTAACCAAATCAAGGTGAGAAAAGGATTGAGATTTTTATAACATTCACTGCCCACAGATTGCTTCGCTTGCAAAGTTCGACTGCAATG
>CALHQN010000188.1 GCA_938036585.1 uncultured Campylobacter sp. | reverse complement strand
AGGAAAGCTTTAACCGTTTTTTGTTTGGTTTTTTTAATCGGCTGCGGCTACAAACCTGCCGCAAGGATCGCGAAAGAGACGATGGATGGAAGCGTATTTGTGGACGTAATGATGAGCAAGACCGATCCGCAAAACACCGTCGCGATCAAAGACGCGATCAGGCAGGGCATAGTCCAGCGCCTGGGCATGAGCCTTGCGGATAAAAACTCGGCACAAACCCAGATCGTAGCCTCGATCAAAAGGCTGAGCTTTAGCGAGCTTTCATACGATCAGTTCGGCTACATCACGAGCTACCGCGCAAATTTGGTCGTAAATTTTAGTACGAAGCTTAAAAACGGCGAAATTTTTAGCAAGGATTGCGTGGGCGATTATGATTTCAGGGTCAGCCGCCTAGTCAAAAACAACTACGACACGAGCTCGATTATAAGCGACAAGGATCGCTACGACGCGATCGAAAACGCCTCGGCGCAGGCATTTGACGAGTTCGTCTCGGCGCTTGCGATCAAAGGACTGAGGGTTGAGCAAAATTTGCAGCGTTAAAAAATTTCTAAATGATCGCCCGATTTTTTATAAAAAGATCGATTATGAGCGCTTTCCGAAGGCATACGAGAGCATAAAGGATAAAATTCCGCTCAAAAACGTCATTCAGATCATCGGCACCAACGGCAAGGGCAGCACCGGGCGGTTTTTAGCTAACGCGATCGCCGTAGCGGGCTTTAGAGTCGGGCACTACACCAGCCCGCACGTTTTCAGGCTCAACGAGCGCATCTATCTTGCGGGCCCGACAGATAAGTGCTTAAATTCCCGCGAGTTAAATTTGGATCATAATTCAAATCAGTGCTTAAATTTAGACCGCAGCTCAAGCGAGCTAAATTTGATCTGCGATTCAAAGAGCCCAAGCAAGCCAAATTTAAATCAAAGTTCAAGCGAGCTTGCAAAGCAAAATTTCAGATCCGCGCCGATCGGTCGCGACGTTAGCGACGCGCAGCTTCAGCGCGCGCACGAGTTTTTGCAAGCGAACTTGCCCGCGGAGTTTAAAGATAGCCTGTCGTATTTCGAGTATCTCACGCTGGCAGCGGCGGTGATCTTTAAGGAGTGTGATTACTGCGTGATCGAGGCGGGGATGGGCGGCGAGTTTGACGCTACGTCGAGCTTCGGGCGCATGCTTTCGCTTTTTACTCCGATCGGCACCGATCATTTGGGTATGCTAGGACAAAATCTAGAGCAGATCGCCCGCACCAAGCTTATTACGATGCAGCAAGCGGCGATCTTAAGCGACGAGATGAGCGAGGTTCCGCTTCGTATCGCAAGACAGATCGCAGAACAGAAGGGCACTCGGCTAGGTTTTGCTAGCGATTTTTTAGACGCGCCGCAGCGAGCGCAGATCGCGGAGTTTTGCGCGCGCAATAATCTGCTTAAATTTCAAATTTCAAATTTAAGCCTAGCGCTTGCCGCGATGAAATTTTTAAATTTGAAATTTGAAATTTCGCAGCTGCCGCCTCTAAATTTACGCGGCAGGATGGAGGCTTTGGCGCCGAATTTGCGCGTGGACGTCGGGCACAACGAGCTTGCGGCGCGCGCGATCTCCGAAATTTACGCGGGCAAAAAGATCGTGCTAATCTACAACTCCTTTGCCGACAAGGATATCGCCGCGGTACTGCGCACTCTCGCGCCCGTTTTGAAGCGTGTCGAAATTTTATCCTACCGCGTAAAAGATCGCAAGCTAGGCGGCGCGCAGATCGGCAAATGCCTGGATGGGCTGGGCATCCCGCACCGCAAATTTAGCGGCGAGATAAGCGCGGACGAGGAGTATCTGGTCTTCGGCTCATTTTATTTGGCGGAGCGGTTTTTGAAGCGATACGCAAAAGGGGTGAAGCTTGGCTAAAACAAAAGTGAGCCTCAGCGATAATTTCGGCACCAAGACGCTGTATTTCGGCGAAAACTTCCGCTTCCAGCTTAAAATTTTATCCGCATTTTTCGTAATTTTTCTACTCGTTCTGTTTTTTGCGCTCTTTAAACTCGCAAGCGACCGCGCAAATTTAAAGGAGCTAAACAAAACCCTCTACGGCGAAAACCTCGCGCTTAAGGAGCAAAATTTAGCGCTTAAGACCCGCAGCGACGAGGTTCTTGCGAGCTTAAATAGCCGCAGAGATGACGAGGAGGGGCTGGATAGCGATATTCAGGTGATGCTTGCGATGAACGAGATGAAAAAGGAGCGTAAAAAAGGCTCGGGCGCTCATCTCTCGGCTAACGAAAAAACCGCAAGCGTGATCCTTAGCGCCGTGCCTAACGGCCTTCCGATGCAGTATCGCGGCGTCACGAGCCCATTTGGGATGCGCGCCCATCCGATCAGCGGCATTATGAGGATGCACCACGGCATCGACCTGCGAGCGAGCGAGGGCACGCAGATCTTCGCTACCGCCGAGGGTTTCGTGCAGTTTGCCGATGCAAGCGGCAGCGGATACGGGATTTTGATCATCCTCTCGCACAACTACGGCTTTGAGACCCGCTACGGGCACCTTAGCTCGGTCGTCGTAACGCCCGGCTCCTGGGTCAAAAAGGGCGATCTCATCGGCTATAGCGGCAATACCGGCTACAGCACAGGCCCGCATCTGCACTACGAGATCAGATTTTTAGGACAAAGCGTTGATCCCGCAAATTTTATGGGTTGGAACGCGCAAAATTTCAGAAATATCTCCGCGCTCGAACCCGGCGTTTCGTGGCAGGAGATCGCAAACGTCGTGCAGCACCAGATCGAGAGCCTAAAGTAGGGCAAGATGCAGGCCGAAGTTTACGAATATTTTTTGCAAAACCAAAAAGAGCTTTTGATCTGCGAGGATGAAAAGGAAGCCGCGGCGTGCGAACAGGTGCTTAAATTTATGGGCTATTCGACCTTTTGCCTGCCCGATTTTAGAGCGAGCTTCGGCGAGGATCTGCGCAGCTACATGGGCGAGCTTGCGGGCATCAGCACCGCTCTTAGCGCGTTTTACAAAGCAAGCGGTAAAAAAATTTTAATCTCGCCCGTCCGCACGATCCTAAACAAACTCCCCGCCGCAAGCCATCTGCGCCCGTTAAATATAAAATTTGGAAGCGAGTTAAACTTAAGCGAGCTGAAAGAGGAAATTTTACGCCTGGGATACGACGTGCGCGACATCGTCGAAAGCATGGGCGAGGTTAGCTTCCGTGGCGAGATCATCGATATTTTTTCGGTAGGGAGCGAAAGCGCGGTTAGAATTCTACTCGACGGCGAGACGGTCGAGAGCATCAGGCGATTTGACGTCGCGACGCAAAAAAGCGAAAAAGATGAGCTTTCGCAAGCAGAGATAGCGCCGTTTTTAGCAAATTTAAGCAAGGACGAGTTTGAGAGCGTGAGCGAAAAGATATCGCGCGCGGACAGCGACGCGCTAGCTTGCGATCTGGGCTCGCTCGGGTTTTGGTTCATCGAGGGCTTCGTCGATTACGCGGAGGCGTTTGATTGCGTCTTGCTGCACGAGATCAAAAAGGATGAAATTTTTTCCGAGCGCAATTTGGATTTTTTAGACGCGATCGAGGTACTGCCCGCGGCGCGTAAATTTAAAGACCTCGCCGTGACGCCGTCGCAGGAATTTTTTGAATTCCACCGCAGCGAGGCTATCACGTTGATCGCGCGAAACGACGCGCTGCTCGCGCCGTTTGATCTTGGCGGATTTAGCAATATCGAAATTTTACGCGAGGATTTCGTCGTAAATTTAATAAGCGCCGAGCGGATCATCCTTTCGCTAAACAAAGCGGCGCCTAAAAAGCGCATGAAAAGATCGAGCCTGGCTCTGGATGAGCTAAACGTGGGCGATTTTGTCGTGCACGAAGATCACGGTATCGCTAAATTTAACGGGCTTGAGCTCATCGAGGTGATGGGGCGCAGCAAGGAGTTCGTATCCCTGCTCTACGAGGGCGGCGACAAACTGCTGCTGCCGGTAGAGTACCTAAACAAGATCGATCGCTACGTCGCAAGCGGCGGCGCGGTGAGCTTGGATCATCTGGGCAGGGCGAGCTTTTCAAAAATCAAGGAGCGAGTGCGCGAAAAGCTCTTTGCGATCGCTTCAAAGATCATTGCGCTGGCGGCAAAGCGCGAGCTGGTGCGAGGGCTCGTCATCAAAAACGAAAGCGCGGATTATGCGAAATTTCTAAGCGCAAGCGGCTTTAGCTACACGAGCGATCAGCAAAAGGCGGTGGGCGCGATTTTAGAGGATCTGCAAAGCGGCAAGGTAATGGACCGCCTACTTAGCGGCGACGTGGGTTTTGGAAAGACCGAGGTTGCGATGAATGCGATCTTTGCCTGCATCCGAAGTGGGCATTCGGTGCTGTTTTTCGTGCCTACGACGCTGCTTAGCTCTCAGCATTACGCCACGCTTAGCGAGCGCTTTAGGGAGTTTGAAATCCCCGTTTTCAAGCTCGATCGCTTCAGTAGCGCGAGGCAAAAGAGTGAAATTTTAAAGCGCCTACAAAGCGGAGAGGCGATCGTCGTGGTCGGCACGCACTCGCTTTTAAATTTAAACCCCGCAAATTTGGGGCTCATAATCATCGATGAGGAGCATAAATTCGGCGTTAAGCAAAAGGAGCGGCTCAAAGAGAAAGGCGCCGCCTCACACCTGCTTAGTATGTCCGCGACGCCGATACCGCGCAGCCTGAATATGGCGCTAAGCTCGATTAAAAGCTACTCCACGCTGCTTAGTCCGCCGCAGGACCGCCTGGACGTGCGCACCTTCGTCAAGCAGTGGGACGAAAAGATCGTAAAAGAGGCGATCTCGCGCGAGCTGCGACGCGGCGGGCAGATCTTTTACGTCCACAACCACATCGCGACGATGCAAAGCGCCAAAAAGAAGCTGCTTGAAATTTTGCCGAGCCTTAAAATTTTAATTTTGCACTCCAAGATCGACGCCAAGACGACTGAGGATGAAATTTTAAAATTTGTGGCGGGCGGATACGATCTGCTACTTTGCACCAGCATCGTAG
>CALHQN010000187.1 GCA_938036585.1 uncultured Campylobacter sp. | reverse complement strand
CGAGACGACAAAGATGTGATGCTTTGCGTGGCTGGTGGGATAGCTATCTTTATGGGGCAAAACGGCGCTTCGCCGATCGCAAACGCTCCTCTTGATCCAAAAATAAGGCAGTTTGCGAAAACCTCCAAATTTACAGAGTTTTACCGCGATAAAATGCGCTATCTCGAGGAGCTGCTAAAATTTAAGCCGCTTAGCGAATTTGAGGCTAAAGAGCTGGAAATTTTTACGAAACTAGCCGCGATCCTAGATAGCGAGGATATGGTTAAATTTCTGCTAAAAAACGGCGTTTGCAAGCAAGAAAATTTACAAATATCTTGCGAAAATCTTAAAAAGTACGCAACTCACTATGACGCAAAAGAGAGTCTAAAGCTAATAAACGAAGTCAAATAGCATAATGCGGCGAGCGAGCGACATGAAGTTAGATTTAAGGGCAAATTTAAACAAGACGACCCTAGTTAAATTTGCCGCTTCAAATTTAGACTGCTGGATTTAAACTCAAATTTTACCAAAGCGTATGTAAATTTAAGGATGGATGATGAAAATTTCTTTACTATTTTTGCCACTCGCTCTACTCTTTTTATTTGTGCCGCTTTTTGCGCTAGAGTAAGATGAAGTGGTCGAGGTTTGCGAGCAGCTAAAATCCGTACCTGATTTTAGGATTTTCTACGACGAAAATACTACGAGCAAGCAAATAGACTCAGGGTTGGATTAAATTTTAGACTTTTGGCGGCAAAACCCGTACCGTGTAAACGATGAAACGGGCGAGTATTGCGACTGCCTTTTTACGCCTTTTATCTTTAATGCAAAGATGCACAATGCCGGCGAAATCGACTTTGAGCGGATAAAAAAGCACTAGAATTTAAGCCCGATCTAAACTACAAAACCGCCGTTACTAGCCCTATTTTCAACTCCGCTTTGCTACTGATGCCCGCTTCCCTCGGGACAAAAGTCCAATCTTAGCGAAGCGGACGTCATCCGTCTCGTAAAGCTGCTGGTTAGGCACGGAGCGGACCTGAACGATAAATTTGTTTTAAGCTGCATTTACAGCGCGGACGGCTTTTGGCTTTTTAAAGAGCTGCTTAGCATGAGAACGCCGACGTGAGCGAGATACCTTGGCAAATTGCGCTGGATTTGCGCTCGTTTGCCTACAAAAATGGTGTTGTTTTTAAGCCGGACAAGGCCGTAAATTTAAAGGCAGCGTAGTTTGGAAAAGCGCGAAATTTAGGGAATTTTACCGCGAGAAAATAAGATATTTCGAGAAGTTTTTAAAATTTAAAAGCTTAAAAGAGCTCAACAAAGGCGGGCTTAGATTTTTTATAGAGACGAATTTGGCGCTTAATAACGCCGAGGCGGTCAAATTTCTGCTAGAAAACGGGCTTTGCGAGCTGCCGCATGAGTGTGAGTTTTTAAGAAAAAAGGCGAAAATTTACGGCGTGACGGAGGTTTGAAGCTTAAATTTTAGTCGATTTTAAAAACCGAGCGTCAAATTTTAAAATACAAATCCCAAATTTGACTAATTTTAGTTTTTTACCGCAAGTCAAATTTGAGAAACAAATTTTAGGTTAGTTGATAGTAATCGTATCAAGTTTAAAGATATTCTTAGCACCTTGTGCTATAATCTGCTAAAAATTTTAAAAACAAAGGACGAAAAAATGAGCGAAAAATTTGAATTTCAGACCGAGGTAAACGAGCTGCTAAATTTGATGATACACTCGCTTTACTCAAACAAAGAGATATTTTTACGCGAGCTCATCTCAAACGCGAGCGACGCGCTGGATAAATTAAACTACCTAAGCCTTACGAATGATGATTACAAGGCGTTTTCGTATGTGCCGCGCATCGATATAAAGATCGACAAAGAGGCCAAAACGCTAAGCATCGGCGACAACGGCATCGGTATGGACGAGGCCGAGCTCGAGAGCAATCTAGGCACCATCGCACGCAGCGGCACGAAGGGCTTTATGGCGAGCCTTAGCGGCGATGCGGCGAAGGACAGCAACCTCATCGGACAGTTCGGCGTCGGGTTTTATTCGGCGTTTATGGTTGCAGATCATATCGATGTTATCAGCCGCAAGCCGCTCTCGCAGGACGCCTTTAAATGGAGCAGCGACGCGAACAACTACATGGTCGAAAAGGCGGAGAAAGAGGACTTCGGCACGACGATAATTCTGCATATGAAAGATGAGGAGTTTTTGGACGAATATAGGCTAGAAGGCATCATCAAAAAATACTCCAACCACATCCCCTATCCGATCTTTATGGATAAAGAAGAATACGTGCCTGCGCAAAAAGAGGGAGAGCAGGGACATAGCGAAGTTAAAAACGTCCAGATCAACCGCGCTAGCGCGCTTTGGCAGCTGCCAAAAAGCAGCCTAAAGTCTGGCGATTACAATGAATTTTACAAGCAGATCAGCCACGATAGCGGCGATCCGCTGTTTTACATCCACACCAAGGCCGAGGGCACGCACGAGTACACGACGCTTTTTTACGTGCCGAGCAGCGAGCCCTTCGATCTATACCGCGTCGATTATCAAAGCGGCGTGAAGCTCTACGTCAAGCGCGTTTTCATCACCGACGATGCCAAAGAGCTGCTGCCTAGCTACCTGCGCTTCGTGCGCGGCATAATGGACGTCGAGGATCTGCCGCTAAACGTAAGCCGCGAAATTTTGCAAGAAAATCGAATTTTAGCCTATGTCCGCGAACAGAGCGTCAAAAAAATTCTATCTGAACTGCAGAAGCTTTTGCAGAACGATCGCGAAAAATACATAAAATTTTACGAATTATTCGGCAAGGTTTTGAAAGAGGGGCTTTACGGCTTCGGCGCAAACAAAGAGGAAATTTTAAAGCTTTGTCTTTTCAAATCGAACCTGCGAGACGGCCTCATCACGCTTAGCGAGTATAAGGAAAAAATGGGCGCAGAGCAAAAAGAGATCTATTATATCGCGGGAAACAGCGCCGCGATGCTTAAAAGCTCGCCTCTGATCGAGAAATTTAACGCCGAGGGCACGGAGGTGTTGCTCTGCGACGATGAGATCGATACGATCGTGATGCCTGGCGTTTTTGAGTTTGACAAGACGCCGGTTAAAAATGCGACTTCGATCAAGCAGGAGGCTGCGAGCGACGATGCCGCGACGCCGCAAGCCAAAGAGATCGCCGCGAAGATCAAAGAAATTTTAGGCGAACGCGTCAAGGACGTTAAAATTTCATCGCGTCTAAGCGGCTCGCTTTCCTGCCTTGTTTTTGACGAGAACGATCCCGATTTCGCGACGCAGCAGCTGCTTAAACAGATGGGAAACCGCAATCTGCCGCCAATAAAGCCGATTTTGGAGATCAACGCCGATCACGAGATCATCAAAAAGCTACAGGCCGATAAACTGATGCTGCCGCAAGTAGCCGAGATAATCTACGATCTAGCGCGCCTTAGCGAGGGGCAGGAGCTGGAAAATCCGAGCGAGTTTATCAAAAACGTAAACGAGCTGATCGCAAAGGCTCTGTAAATTATCTAAATTTAGAGCTTCGATCCGCTCTACCCAAATTTCGCGCGGCTACATATCTATGTAGCTGCGTTTTAAATTTAAAGATAAATTTCTGCAGGCAAACTTCACGAGCTTTTTAAATTTTAAAATTTAAAAGCGGCGAAATTTCACCCTTTGATTTCGGTAAAATTCTATCCGGCGGCTCAGTTTGGCGTTTTTGAAATTTTGAAATTTTGATCGCTTTGTCCGCGAGTCGAGGTTGGAGCGAGAGCCGAAAATATTGATAAAAGCGGGCGAGCCGTTCTTTGACATCATGCCCTCGAAAAACTCCTCCGCACCGGCCGCGTGTCATAAGCGCGTTCTAAAATTTTAAGTGCCTCGGCATCCACTGCGACCTCTTGCGAGCGTGAGAACTTACTACTTGCCGCTGCTGAGACCTATGATGAAATTTTATTGTCGGAATATCAGCGAGACCACGAGCGCGCCGCTATGCTTTTGGCGCAGTCGCGGTGCTTGAAGCGCGACAGCTCGTGCGACGCGGGATGTATGAGGTCGGTAACAACCCAGACGGAGGCACCGCCTACAAGCTCATCCATACCGCAGTGGTGCCTCTAGCGGTCAAGACCGGCACCGCGCAGGTCGTAGGTATCTCACAGACCGCCAAAAAACGAATGAAAGAAGCTGATATGGACTACTTCCACCGCTCCCACGCCTGGATGACGAGCTTTGGGCCGTACGACAAGCCGCAATACGCCGTAACCGTGCTCGTAGAACACGGAGGCGGAGGCGGAAGCGCAGCAGGTCCCGTGATAATGCAAATCTACGAAAAGCTCGCCCAGATGGGCTATATCGACGCCAACGCAACGACTGGCAAAGACAGCGCAAAGAAAACGAAGTGGGATGGGATTTTAGAATTTTAGAATTTTAGAATTTTAGAATTTTAGAATTTTAGAATTTTAGAATTTT
>CALHQN010000186.1 GCA_938036585.1 uncultured Campylobacter sp. | reverse complement strand
ATCCTATAAGCTACGGCATTTAGATAAAATTTAGATGAATTTAACCGCTTTGAAGCTTAGATTTAAATTTTAAAGATGCGTTTCGATAATTCTAAAATAAATTTAGCTCATATCGCTAATTTAGCATACTTCAATAGGCGCCTTACGGGTAATCAAACATCACGATTCTGCCGCTATGTTCGGCTATATCGATAAAATTTTTCGCTTCAAATTCCAGCCCGCAAATCGCGCACGGCGGGAATTTTCCTATCGCTCGCTCGCCCAAAAGCTCGCAAATTCCGCCTATTGCGGGATTATGCCCGACGATAAAGATAGGCTCGTCCGCACCGTTTCGTCTTGCGCTCAAAATATCTGCACCGGGCGCATCTTTTGGTGCGCCTTCGCTCGAAAAAATATCTTTCTTATGCGATTTTTCGGCACCGTTCACTGCACCATCACCCGCGCAGAAGCCGTTTAAGCGACCGTTTCTGCCATGGTTATTTTCGCCACAGCCGTTTTTATCTGCGAAGTCATAGCCCGCTATAAATTTATCGGCAGCGGGATCGTCCGAGCTTAAATTTAATCCGCTCGCATCGTCTAAGCCGCGAACAAATTCCGCCAAATCCCATGAATTTATATCATAAAGCTCGCGCGAAACTCTTAAAGTCTGCGGCACGCCTAGCGCGGCCGCGATGATTCGCGCCGTCGTAAGTGCGCGAACTGCGGAGCTTGCGACGATGAGGCGCGGCAATAAATTCTCGCTGCGCAAAAGCTCGCCCAGTCTCATCGCATCCCCTTTGCCTTTAGGGCTTAACTCTCGCTCAAAATCGCTTCTGCCGCCGCTTTGCGCCTCTGCATGCCTAATAAAATATATCCGTTTCATCTGCGCCCTTTCATAAAATTTTACATAAAATTTCGCGCTAAATTCTACAAAATTCTAAATCTTTTCTGGATTAGCCCAAAGCCGTAACCGACCGCAAAGCCCGCTATGTGTGCGTACCACGCTACGTTTACGCCCATTAGCATCGGCAGGAAGCTCATCAGCAGTATCGCGACGAAGATCCCGCCTGCGCCGCGCCTGTCAAAGCACGCGATGATACCCAAAAGCATGCATATTGCGCCGCTTGCGCCCACTATATTTACGAGCTCGCCCCTACTTAGCGCGTACCAAACGTAAATGAGGCAAAGCGCACTAGTAAGCAGGCCGCCTGCGATGTAAAGCAGCGCAAATTTCGCCCCGCCGAACGCCCGCTCCAAAATCCCGCCGAACCGGTACAAAACCGCCATATTCATCGCCAGATGCGCGATGCCGCCGTGCATAAAAAAGGAGCTAAGAAGCTGCCACGGCATACCCTCGAAAAAGTATGGATTGAG
>CALHQN010000185.1 GCA_938036585.1 uncultured Campylobacter sp. | reverse complement strand
ATACCCGAGCGCCATGAAAAGAGCCGCGACGAGCACCTAAAAATCGCGGAGAAGACTGCGGACGGGTGCGAATTTTTTATCACTCAGGCGGTTTACAACGTGCAAAACGCTAAAAATTTCATCGACGATTACGCCGCTTTGGAATGTGAGAAAGTGCCTATAATCTTTACTTTCACGCCGTGCGGCAGCCTCAAGACGCTTGAGTTTATGAAGTGGCTAGGCATCTCGATACCGGAGTTTTTGCAGCAGCGGCTGATAAACAGCGTCGATATCTTGCAAAGCTCGGTGGCGCTGTGCGTGGAGATGTTTGAGTTCATCTACCGATACGCCCTGGAAAAAGGGGTGAGCGTGGGCGCGAACGTGGAGAGCGTAAGCGCCCGCCGCGTCGAGATAGAGGCGGCTCTGGCTATGCTAAAAGAGATCAAAGGCATTATCGAAAAGCACAAAATTTAAAATTTTATCTCTTTGAAATTTTAAAATTTTATCGCCAGGCGGCAAAATTTTAAATGGTTTCGGATCAAATTTTAAAAGCTAAATCTAAATTTGATCCATATAAAATTTGGATTTAAAATTTATACAAAATCGCCGCGAAACGCACTCTCGCGTTCGACGTCCGCGATCTGCAAGTGCGATATTCGTACAAAATCTTCGAACGCTCGCAGCGGCGCCAAGCTTCTCTGTTCCGTCAAATCAAGAAATCTCGGTAGCTCGCGCAAAGTGTGCCGACCCACTCGGGCTTTTAGCTTGACGAAATTGTCTCGTCCCGCTCGCTGCCATCTATCTCAAAATAACAACCTTTTATCTTTTTAGAAAATATTTCGTAGTTAAGGGCGAGGATAAGCAAAATTTGTAGCCAAATCGACATAAATAAGACCTCCTCGCTTCCATAGCTATCGCCTCTCTTGGCGCTCTGCGCGCAAGTACTCGCCTCAGATCCATCATAGTTAAATTTGAAAAACATCGACAACGTTTGTATGCTGCTTTTGAATTTGCAAAGCCGCTTCTAAAAGTAGCGCCGAGATCCAAACTAACGCCGCCCTTATTATCCTGCGCAGAAACTAACACAGAAAGCGGCAATATGATTTTTTAATCTTAATCCGTATATTAAAATTTTGAAATTTATGTGGGAGCGGATATAAATTTGAAGTTAGTTTTATAAGTTGATTTGAAATTTTAACTATTAAGTCTCGCGGAATTTA
The DNA here is from genome assembly GCA_938036585.1 of uncultured Campylobacter sp. Classification (GTDB taxonomy): domain Bacteria; phylum Campylobacterota; class Campylobacteria; order Campylobacterales; family Campylobacteraceae; genus Campylobacter_B. Next base: position 91 of record CALHQN010000185.1, on the reverse strand, counting down.
ATAGCTAGGAAATTTGGCAAGCGCTAATTAAAGCTTTTGCCACCGAATTTCAAAAGCGCGCTGCCCCAGGTAAAGCCGCCGCCGAACGCGT
>CALHQN010000184.1 GCA_938036585.1 uncultured Campylobacter sp. | reverse complement strand
ATTTCAGCGGCCCTTACAGGAAAACAATGTCGAAGGAAGATGTCATCCAGATGCAAGGCGAGGTGTTGGAGAACCTTCCCAACGCCACGTTCCGGGTCAAGCTGGAGAATGGTCATGTGGTACTTGGCCACATTTCCGGGAAGATGCGGATGCACTACATCAAGATAATGCCGGGCGATCGCGTAAAAGTTGAGCTGACCCCTTACAGCCTCGATAAAGGCAGGATCACCTACCGCTATAAGTAAGGATAAAGTTAAATTTAGATATACTCGCGATTTTGCGACTAAACTGTAGGAAGAAGTGTTTTCAAAATCCCCACTATTTTGAAAACAGTTGGTTTGATACTTTCGCTTTTGAAATTTCATTAAACCTAGGTGCAGTTTGCATTTAAAGTGGAGAAAATTTTAGGAGAGTGGAATGAAGGTTCGTCCATCCGTTAAGAAAATGTGCGACAAATGTAAAATTGTCAAGCGCAAAGGTGTTGTTCACGTTATTTGTGAAAATCCAAAACATAAACAAAGACAAGGATAAGTTATGGCTCGTATCGCAGGTGTAGATCTACCAAAGAAAAAAAGGATTGAATACGGACTAACTTATATCTACGGTATAGGTTTATTTACGTCGAGAAAAATTCTCGATGCGGCAGGAATTTCTTACGATAAAAGAGTCGCCGATCTGAGCGAAGATGAAGCCGCCGCTATCAGAAAAGAGATCCAAGAGCACTATATGGTCGAAGGCGACCTTCGCAAACAAGTGGCTATGGATATAAAAGCGCTTATGGACTTGGGCGGCTATCGCGGCTTAAGACACAGAAAGGGCCTTCCTGTTCGCGGTCAAAAAACAAAAACGAACGCCAGAACCAGAAAAGGCAAACGCAAAACCGTCGGCGCGGCAGCTAAATAAGGATTGAGATATGGCACAAAAAAAAGTAGTTAAGAAAAAAACCGTCAGAAAAAATATCGCCAAAGGCATAGTTTACATCTCCGCTACGTTCAACAACACTATGATTACCGTAACGGACGAAATGGGCAACGCGATCGCGTGGAGCAGTGCGGGCGCTTTAAATTTTAAAGGCAGCAAAAAATCCACCCCTTATGCGGCGCAGCAAGCCGTCGAGGACGCGTTAAATAAAGCCAAAGAGCACGGCATCAAAGAGGTAGGCGTCAAGGTTCAGGGTCCGGGAAGCGGACGCGAGACCGCCGTTAAAAGCGTAGGTAGCGTAGAAGGGATCAAAGTTACATATTTCAAAGATATCACTCCTCTTGCGCACAACGGTTGCAGACCGCCTAAACGACGTCGCGTGTAATTATAAAAGGAGAAATTTATGGCTAGATATACAGGACCGGTTGAAAAATTAGAAAGAAGGCTCGGCGTCGATCTATTTATGAAAGGCGAGAGAAGGCTTGCGGGCAAGAGCGCGCTTTTAAAACGCCCTTACGCTCCGGGTCAGCATGGACAAAGACGCGCTAAACTAAGCGAATACGGCTCACAGCTTCGTGAGAAACAAAAGGCTAAATTTATGTACGGCGTAAACGAGAAGCAGTTCCGCAGACTATTTGCCGAAGCGGCTCGTAGAGAGGGTAACACTGGAGCGATCTTGGTTCAACTTTTAGAGCAGAGGCTAGATAACGTCGTTTACCGCATGGGATTTGCCACGACTAGACGCTTCGCGCGCCAGCTCGTTACGCACGGACACATTTTAGTAGACGGCAAGCGCGTAGATATCCCTTCATACAGCGTCCGAGCAGGACAAAAGATCGAAGTGATCGAAAAAAGCAAAAATAACCCGCAAATTTCAAGAGCGCTGGATCTTACGGCACAGACCGGCATCGTAGCGTGGGTCGATGTAGAAAAAGAGAAAAGATACGGAATTTTTTCTAGAGTTCCGGAGAGAGAAGAAGTTGTTATTCCTGTAGAGGAAAGATTTATCGTAGAGCTTTACTCGAAATAGTAGGTGCTAATATGAGAAAAATCACAACATCAGCTCATATGCCAACTGAAATAAAGGTTGAGAATGTCAGCGAAAATGTTGCTAAAATCATAGCATATCCCTTTGAAACGGGATATGCCGTCACTCTAGCTCATCCTTTACGAAGGTTACTTTATACGAGCACGGTCGGTTTTGCGCCGACTGCGGTTAAAATCGAAGGCGTAAGCCACGAATTCGACAGCATGCGCGGTATGCTCGAGGATATGGCGGCTTTTATCATAAATTTAAAAGGCTTAAGGTTTAAAATCAAGGGCGATTCCCTACGAGAGGTCGTAGAGTACAGCTTCAAAGGACCTAAAGAAATTTACGGCAGCGACCTAAATAACGATGCCGTAGAGATCGTAAATCCAAGTGCTTATCTAGCTACGATAAACGAGGATGCCGATCTTAAATTTACGCTCATCATCGAAAAGGGCATCGGCTACGTTCCAAGCGAAGAGATCAGAGAAAATTTAGATGCTGATTTTATCGCGCTGGATGCGTTTTTTACCCCGGTAACCAAGGCCGTTTACGACATCGAAAACGTATTTGTAGAGGATAATCCAGACTACGAAAAGGTGGTCTTTACGATCACTACCGACGGTCAGATCAGCGCGATAGATGCGTTTAAAAACGCACTTGAAGCGATGTATCAGCAGCTGGCGGTTTTCAAAGGCATCGTAAATATCAGCGCTGCAGATACTTTCGGTAGGGCAATCCCTGCAAATTCTGAGTTTGCAAAGCTTTTCGAGAGCGTTAGCAATCTAAGTTTAAGCGCGCGAAGCTTTAACTGCCTGGATCGCGCCGATATTAGATTTATCGGCGAGCTAGCGATTATGGAGGAGAGCGAGCTTAAAGACCTTAAAAATTTAGGTAAAAAATCGCTCGAGGAGATCAAGGCCGTTATGGAGGAGATCGGTTATCCTATCGGCAACCAAGAGCTCGGCGAGAAAAAAGAGCAGCTAAAACGCAAGCTCGATGAGCTGAAGGCTCAAAGACAAAAGAATGAAGGACAATAAATGAGACATAATCACGGATATAGGAAGCTAGGGCGTACTTCGTCTCACCGTGCCGCCCTGCTTAAAAATTTAACCATCGCTTTAGTTACTAGCGGCAAGATCGAAACTACGCTTCCTAAGGCAAAAGAGCTAAGAAGCTATGCCGAAAAGCTGATCACTCGCGCGCGCAAGGGCGACAGCGAGGCACATAGATTTGTTTTCGCGGCGCTTCAGGATAAGGCTGCGACAAATAAGCTAGTCACCGAGATCGCTCCAAAATACGCAGGCGTAAACGGCGGCTACACTCGCATCATCAAAACTCGCCTTCGCAAGGGCGACGCCGCAGAGATGGCTTATATCGAGCTAATCAGCAAATAAAATTTCGGGATCACTCCCGAAATTTCTTCTATGAAATTTAAAATTTTACTTCCGCTTGTTATCGTCGCTGCGGGCCTAGCGTGGGCATTGGACAATTATCTTAGCTATAAAAATATCGAAACGATCAACTCCGAAATTCCGCTAAAGCAGGCATTGGACGGCGAGCAAATCTCTAAAATTCGCGTCTATAAATCCAAACGAATTCTTGAAATTTTAACCTCAAAAGGCGTCGCGAAAAGCTACAAAATCGCCCTCGGACGCGAGCCTGAAGGACACAAAGAGGTTCAAGGCGACGGCAAAACCCCGGAGGGCAACTACACCATAAACGGCAAAAATCCAAACTCGGCGTATCATCTAAATTTAGGCATATCCTATCCGAACAAAGCCGACGTAGCGCACGCAAAATCACTCGGCAAGAGCGCAGGCGGCGATATCAAAATCCACGGGCTACCGAATAAATTTAGCTACCTAGGGCAGAGTATCGCGGCGTTCGGCGACTGGACGGAGGGCTGCATAGCGCTCGTCAATGACGATATGGACGAGCTTTTTGAGCACGTAAAAATCGGCACGCCGATAGAAATTTTGCCGTGATTGCACGCGCCCGCGCTAAAATTTCACAGCCGCGATCAATAAAACATAGCGTAAATTTCATCTACGAGCTTTAAAATAATTTCGCGCTCAGACTTTCGTAGTCGCAAAATTTGCGATCAAGATCATTCCTGTTCTTTATAAAATTTAATCGTATCGGCGCTTATCCTGATAAATTTAGACAAAATCGCCTTAAATTCTCTCCCGCTCAAGCAAAATTCATCCCGAATTTAGCCCCCGACCGGGCTAAAATTTCATCCCAAATTTATAGCGCAAATAGTCTAAATTTAAATATATGCAGGCCCGATAATTTGCGGGCTTCGTCCTTACCGAATCAATAAAATTTTAAAATCATAGCTCAGCCGTCTGCACTGCATAAATTCTTTACAACCTACCGCGCAAAATCCACGCTCCTCGCGCAAAATTTCAGATTAAATTTCATCCCCGATAAGCCTTTTTTTATTGCTTTTGGATATAATTCGCCAAAATCAAAACAAGGAATTTTAATGATACCATTTAGCGATGAAGAGCTTCTAGCTCCGGTACAAGGCAGCTTGGAGCTGATCCGACCGATGCTGCAAAACGACGGCGGCGATATACAGCTTTTGGGCATAAAAAACGGCGTCGTCCATGTCCGCCTTACCGGGCATTGCCACGGCTGCGCCGCAAGTGCGCAGACCCTAAAATACGGCGTCGAGCGCCAGCTTCGCATGGATATCCATCCGGAGCTTAGCGTCGTAAACGTCCCCGAAGGCGAAGAGTTTGAATTATAAAAAGCTGGGGCTAAAGGCCTTTTCGCGCGGAGAATTTGAGCTTGCGAAGCTGTATTTTTCGCTCGCCTACGAAAAAAGCGGCGAGGAGGAAATTCTATTTTTACTCGAGCTTTGCCAGACCGCGCTGGCAGACCGCGAAGAAGCGCTTATGCTCTTTGATTTTTATAACCTCAGCCCCAAAACCCAGACTGCGGAGCTTTTTAAAATTTTAAACTCCATCAACGAAAAGATCGCGAACGAAGCAGCCTCCGAACCCGGCGCCGAGGACGAGATCGCCGTTATCGCCTATGCCGATTTTATGCGAGCGGTAGGTCAAAGAGGCTTTAAAGACGCCTTCGAATCGATCATTTTTTCCTCTAAAATCGCTATTTCGGACAAAAGCGAAATGATAGAATTCTTAGAAAATTTGATAGAAAACGGCTACTACGAGATGGGGCTTAATTACGTCGAAAGCTCGGCTGCTGCGTATGCAGGCGATGAGCGCTTTGAAGCGCTGATGCAAAAAATCAAAAATCATGAAAATACGACTAGAAAATAGCTTTATCACCGATAACTCCGCCGAGTGCGAGGCAGGCTGCTTTTTTATGCGCACGGACGCGAACGCTAAATTTGAACCCGAAGCGGCGCAAAAAGGCGCGCAGATCATCTCTATAGCGCTAGCAAAGGAGCTTTTGAATATCGATCCGCGCATCAAAATCGTAGGCATCACCGGCACCAACGGCAAGACCACGACCGCGGCGGCGATCTATTCGACGCTGCTGGATCTGGGCTTTAGCTGCGGCTTAAGCGGCACGCGCGGTGCCTTCATAAACGAGTGCAGAATCGACGAGAAGGGGCTTACGACGAGCTCAGTTTTAAAGACGGTGAGCTATCTTTATGAAGCCGGCAAGCAGGGCTGCGAGTATTTCGTTATGGAGGTCAGCTCGCACGCAATCGCACAGAACCGCATCCAGGGGCTAAATTTTGCGCTTAAAATTTTTACTAATCTCAGCCAAGATCATCTCGATTATCACGGCAGTATGCAAGAATACGCCGCGGTAAAAAGCTCGTTTTTCGCAGACGACGCGCCAAAGCTCATAAACGCCGACGATGGGCATATTAAATTTAACCCTGTAAACGCCCTTACCTACGGCATCAAAAACGCCGCGAGCTTCGGCGTAAGCGGATACGGGCTAAAGGGCGGTATCGACGCGCTCGTGCGTACTCCAAACGGCGATAATGCGCAGCTGCAAAGCGATCTGATCGGCGAGTTTAATCTCTACAACCTTACCGCGGCATTTGCGGCGGTTAAAATTCTGACCAAGCTGCCGAATGAGGAGATCGTAAAAGCCCTGGCAAACTTCGGCGGCGTCGAGGGTCGCGTGCAGGTCGTAAATAAAAACCCGCTTGTGATCGTCGATTTCGCCCATACCCCAGACGGCATCGAAAAGGTGCTAAACGCGCTGCGTGCAAGCGGCGAGATCATCGCAGTTTTCGGCGCGGGAGGCGATCGCGACCACGGCAAGCGTCCGAAAATGGGCGCTATCGCCGAGCACTTTGCCAAAATTTGCATCGTCACGAGCGATAATCCGCGCAGCGAAGAGCCGAGCGAAATCATCGAGCAGATTTGCGCCGGTATGCGCCGAAAAGATAAAATTTTAAAGATCGCGGATCGCAAAGAGGCGATTGCGCGCGCGCTAGATCTTGCCAAAAACGGCGAGATGATCGCTATTTTGGGCAAGGGCGACGAGACCTACCAGGAGATCAAGGGCGTGAAGCACCCTTTCAGCGACAAGCAGGTCGTGAGTGAGCTCGTCGCGGCGCGAGGCGGGTCAAATTTAGACTAAATTTAAAGGACGGCCGATGAAAATTGAAATTTTATCAAGCAAAATCCACCGCGCGCGCGTGACGGACGCCAACCTCAACTACGTGGGTTCCATTACGATCGGGCCCGAGCTCATCGAAGCTGCGGGGCTTTGCGAATACCAAAAAGTCGAGATCCTAAACGTCAATAACGGCGAGCGCTTCGCCACATACGTGATCCGCGGCGAGAAAAAGGGCGAGATCTGCCTAAACGGCGCGGCCGCGCGCAAAGTCTGCGTCGGAGATATCGTCATCATCGTAGCCTACGCTCATATGAGCTCCAAAAAAGCGAAAGATTTCGAGCCAAAAATCGTGCAGGTAAACGCACAAAACGAGATCGTAAAATAGCATGGCATCGCGCCTCGAGGAACTTTTCGCCTCGCCGCAGCACTACGAAAGATACAAAGCGCGGCTGGGTAAAAAGCTGGGCGAGTTTCGCTTCGGCTTTATGAGCGACGCAAAATGGCGCAAGCTCTTTTCGGCGATCTGCGCCGAAGGCTCGCCCGTAAGACATTGCGAGATTTATGATTTCTTCGGCTCCTGCGTAAACGAAATAAAATTCGCCCTGCCCGCGGCAGACTACGCGCAAGGCATATGCGAAAACTACATCTCGCAGCGCCTCACGACGAGCGAAAAGCCCACCCTCTACGCCGAGATAGAATATATAGAATTTGCGAAATTTTACGACTTCACAAGCCGCGGCGCACTGCTACCGCCGGGGCACAAAAGCCAAGACCTTGATGCCATAGCGCGCTATCTAGAGCGCCTGGGCAAATTTGAAATGGAACCAGGTGAGCAAAACTTAAAAATTTACGGCTACAAACGCTAGCTCTTTACGCGAAGTTTTGCCCTCTTGTGCACAGGCGCGCCTGTCGCACCGTGCGCCAAGAGGCGCAATTTGCGTTAAATTTCACTCCGAACCGCTCGCTATAGCCGCTTGCCGGTCCGCAAAAAAGGAGCAAATTTGAACTACGAAGAATTTTATGGCGCCGTCTGCGAAACGGTAGAAAAATTTGAAGCGAGCCGGGCCGCAAACAAGGATCTAGACGCATACCTACTCGCGCTTTTGAGGCTGCTTGAAGCACGCAGCGGCGAGCCCTTTAGCGCAGAGCTGATGCTTGAAATTCTAAGTGCGGCGTTTGAGAGCGAGAGAGCGGAGCCCAGCGAGATGTGGCTTGAGATGGAGCGAGCGCCCGAGCTTGCGCATTTCTGCAAAGATGGGCCTGCGGGCGGCGATACGTTTCGTTCGGCGGAGGAGCCAAAAACCGCAGCGGATATAATGCGTTGCCTACCGGAGGGCTTTGAGATAAAATTTGACGAAAGCAGATTCGCAAATTTTAAAACCGCGCCAAGCGAGGCAAAATTTACAAACGACGAGAGCAGGACGCAAGAGCAAAATTCTATCGCCGTAAGCAGCAGTATCTCCGTAAAAACAGCGCGAGACGAGCCCTTGGAGCCAAAGACGGACGAGCCCCTGAAATTTGAGGCTGCAGATAAACACGGCGGGCTTGCGTATTCCGCGGAGGTTATAAAATTTCAGCTAGCGGAGCTTGGCAGGATGCGCGCTAGCGGACAGCTTGCGGACGAGAGCAAGTTTTTCGGCATCGTCTCGTCAGGCGGGCATAGCTGGTATAATTTCGATCCGTTTTCGCTGCTGGAGTGCGGAGCGCGCGGCCTGATGGATCACGCGGGCGAGGATGCGCCCGTGCGCGGCGGCTGGGAGATGCTCGGCGAACTGCTCGAAATGGGGCGAATGTACGAGTAGGCGGCGAATTTTGGGCAATATCCTTAAATTTATAGCTAAATTTAGCCGCGCTTCTTTGCTCGGTAAATTTTACGTCGCTAAATTTAGATTTTCGAGCGTAAGTTTGGTACCGCGGATGAACTTTCGCGCCGAATTTTTGTTGTTTTGAGAATTTGCGTATTAAAATTTACCGCATAGGACAAATTTGGGCC
>CALHQN010000183.1 GCA_938036585.1 uncultured Campylobacter sp. | reverse complement strand
AACCAGCATCTGGCCGGAGACACCGAGTATTTCGGCATCGACATCGGCCAGCTGGTTGATTTCCCACACACGGCCGCCCTGCTGCGTCCAGCCGGCAACGGTGCAGGAGAGCGTGGTGCTGCGGGCGGCTCGCACCTGCATCTCCCATTCGGCCTGCCGCCGCGCCACGGCGGCGGTGGCTTGCCCGTCGGCCTGCTTGACATAGGGCCGGTAGCGGGCAATGCCGGCGTCTTTTGCCTCCTCTTTGACATGGGCGGCGGGTTTGCCGTGGTCGCTGTCATTACCGGCACGCTGACCGGAAACGGTATAACTGGAGTAGCGATCGGAAAAATCAAAATCGGCGGTGGCCGATTTGATGTTGCCGCCGTAAACCAGCGGCGTATCGGTTTTGGCGCTGCCGACATGGGTTAAGACCAAAGCCCCGCGCGCCTGCACCGCCAGCACGCCGCAGAGCTTTAACTATAGTCCCGCGCGAAGCCACGGCGCTCCGCAAAATTCTAATGCTACACAGAATTTTAACTCCGCAAAAAATTTAAATTTTACGCAAAGCTCGAATTCTACGCAAAATTCCGATTCCGCAAAGAATTCCGACTCCTCGCAGAGTTTCGGGCAAAATTCCAATTCCGCGCAAAACCATGCGCAAAACCCCGCTCCGCCTAGCAGGCTGTGGGATCTGGGACTGCTTTTCGTGGCGATCGTTTGGGGCTGTACCTTCGTGCCGGTGCAGCGCGCGCTGCATAGCGGCGATGTTTTTAGCTTTTTGTTTTGGCGCTTTTTGGCGGCGAGCATTTTTACCTACCTCGCCTGCCTGCGCTTCGGCGTCAAATTTGACCGCGTCACGATAGGGCGGGGCGTATTTTGCGGGCTGATGCTGTTTTGCGATTTTTCCTGCCAGACCATAGCGCTTGATTATGCGCTATCATCGACGGTGGCGTTCATTTTGGGGCTAAACGTCGTCATCGTGCCCTTTTTGATGCTTGCGTTTTTCGGCAAAAAGGTCGGTGCGAGCGCCTTTGGCGGCGCAGCCACGGCGCTTTTGGGGCTGTATTTTTTAAGCGGAGCAAGCGGTGCGGTGGGATTTGGCATAGGCGAGCGGTTGACGCTGATTTCGGCGTTCGCATATGCGCTTCACATCGTCTTTACCGGCGCCTGCGCGCGCAAAAGCAATCTCTACGGCTTTGTGATCGTGCAGTTTATCTGCGTCTGCATCTGTGCGCTGATCGCGGCAGTTTTCACTCCGCACGCACAGTTTGAAGGCGAGATAAAAGTACTTGGAAATTTGATCTTTTCGCCGAGCTTCGATTTTGTTTTCGCGCTGGTTTTGACCTCGATCTTTGCTACCGTCGCGGCGTTTGTGATCCAAACGATGGCGCAAAACCGCGGCGTAAGCGAGATAAAAACGGTGCTGATTTTCGCGCTGGAGCCCGTAAGCGCGGGCATAATGGGGTATGCTTTCGGCGAGAAGCTAAGCGCGCTTCAAATTTTAGGCGCGGCGCTGATACTCGCAGGCATCCTGCTTAGCGAGCTGGGCGGGCTTTTAGGCGCGAAGTTTGCTAAAGACCGAGCTTGCGAAAAAGCAGACCGAGGCGACTAGGATGATCGAAGCGCCGCTGGTTAGATTGAGCTTAAAGCTCAAAATAAGCCCCGCCGCGCAGAAAAGCGCCGATAGCGCGCAGCTTATCGCCATCATCGAGCCTAAGTTTTTTGAAATTTTTTCGGCGATGAAGGGCGGGATCGTCATAAGCGAGATCACTAAGATTAGCCCCACGATCTGAATCGATGCGACCACCGCGAGGCTCGCCATTACCACGAGGACGTAGTAAAAGACGCTCGTATTTACTCCGCGCAGCAGGGCGAATTCCTTATCGAAGCTGATCGCTAAAAACTGCCTGTAAAAGCACGCCGTAAGCGCCGCAAATGCCGTACCGCAAATGCCGATGAAGATTAAATTTTCGTGATTTATCGCTAAGATCGAGCCGAATAAAAAGCTCATCAGATCGGATTTGTATCCAGGCGTAAGATCGGCGAAAATTATCCCCAGCGCCATTCCAAACGCCCATATCGCGCCGATTACGGCGTCGAAGCGCTCGGTGTTTCGCAGCGTAACGTAGGCGATGAGCAGCCCCAAAAATAGTGCAAATACGCTAGCTCCCAGCACGGGCGAGATGCCTAAAAATAGCGCGATGCCGATGCCGCCGTATGCGCCGTGCGCGATGCCGCCTGCGATGAAACTCATGCGATTTATCACGACTAAAGAGCCTACGACGCCGCAGACTATGCTGACTAAAAGCCCGCCGAGTAGGGCGTTTCGCATGAAATCGTAGGATAGAATTTCAGCCATTTTTGCCCTCCTTGCAGCAGCATTCGTTAAGCGCGAGATCGACGGCGCAGAAGTGGCCGTGCTCGCGTCGCAGGTGCTCTAAAAATTCCGCTCTGCCTCCGGGATCGATCTCGTGGGTGTGCGCCGAGCCGTTTGCGATGTAAAGCGCGCGGTTTGCGTAGTTTAGCGCGAGCTGTACGTCGTGGCTGATTAAAATTATGCCGCAGCCGCTCTCGTTTAGGGATTTCAGAAGCTCGTAAATTTGAACCTGCCCCATCGTATCGATGCTCGCTAGCGGCTCATCAAGAAGTAAAATTTTAGCCTTCGCGCACAGCGCCCGCGCGATGTAAACGCGCTGTCTCTGTCCGCCGCTAAGCTCGCTGATACGGCAGCCGGCTAAGCTCTGCATGCCTACGCGCTCCAAGGCTTGCATGGCTTGCTCGCGCTCGGATTTAGAGTAAAAGCCAAAAATTTTCTTATCTATCAGCCCCATTAAAACGACTTCGAGCACGCTTATAGGAAAGCTTTTGTTTATCGCGATGAACTGCGGCACGTAGCCCATTTGCGCCCTGGCAAGCGCCGGCGATCTGCCTAAAATTTCGATCGCGCCTGAGCTTGGTTGCAGCAGCCCCAAAAGCAGCTTTATAAGGGTGCTTTTGCCGCCGCCGTTGGGTCCGAAAATCGCTAAAAAATCGTGCAGCTCGTAGCTTAGGTTTATATCTTTTAAAATTTCGCGTTTTTCGTAAGCAAAGTTTAAATTTCTTATCGTCACGTCCGCCATGAACGCCCTTTCGCCTAGATTTTGAAAGCATTTATTATAGCCCAAATTCGGAAAAATTGCCAAATTTTGCTATTATTACAAAAAATTTAAAGGCGAGCGGTGGAGAAAATCGGCGGAAAATCAGATGAAAATAGCTGGGATAAAAAGTCCGAAAGTTACGCTAAATTTAGCGGCGAGTTAGGGGTTTTCGGTAAGCGGGTGTTTGAGATACTGCGCGGCTGGGGCGTGAGCTTTGCTGGCAAAAGCGTGCTAGACGTGGGCGCCGGCACGGGGGTTTACTCGCTTTATCTCGCGTCGCTGGGCGCTAAAGTAACGGCGATCGATAGCTCGGAGGGGATGCTGCGCGAGCTAAGGCGCAGCGCGGAGGAGTTTGGCATCAGCTTGCAAAACGTATTAAATTTAAGCTTTGCGGAGTTTTGCGAGCGGTTGAGCCGCGATGGCTTTGCAGACGCGGCGGGCGAAAATTTTAAAATTTATCCGCGCTCGCAGAGCGAAATTTCAAACGTGCAAGCTCAAGAAGCGCAGGCTTTAAATTTAAAAGACGCTGCGGGTAAAAATCGCGAGAGCGAAAATTTTAAAATTCCAGCAGTTTTTGATATCGCGTTTCTTACGATGAGCCCCGCGCTGAAAAGCACGGAGGATTTTGAAGCGTTTTTGGCGCTGGGCGAGCGAAAAATTTATCTAAACTGGGCGAGCGAGCGCAATTCGTCGATGCTTGCGCCGCTTTTTGAGCGCTTCGGTACGGGGCATAAAAGACTCGCTACCGCCGCCGAAAAATTTGAGGCGCTGCTAGAGGCGCGCGACATCAAGTTTAAAAGCGAAATTTTAACCGAGAGGCGCGAGCAAAAACGCAGCCTGCAAGAAGCTGTGCAAAACGCCGCGTGGCACCTGCATATGGACGGCGCGGAGGCTAGTGAGCGCGAGATCGAGGAGATTTTGGAAAAGCGGGCTAAAGGCGGGATGATAAGCGATGAGATCGAAGCAAGCTTTAAGCTGTTTTATATTTAGCCTGGCGCCCGTTTTGGGGCTTTGCGGCAATCTTTTCTCGCCGCTTGCGATGCCCAGCTTCGACGAGCGCAAAGCAAAGCTCGGCGAGATGATATTTAAAGATACTAAATTTAGCGCGCAGTCCCGCTCCTGTGAGAGCTGCCATAATTTTTACCTAAACGATTCGGGCGCTTCGGTGCAGGACGGGCAGGTGCCTACGATTTTAAATTCCTACTTTATCGATCGGTATCTGGGCGAGGAAAACTTCGCGGGATTTAACGCAAGGATTGGGGCATCGGTTTTTGACGAGCGCGAGCTCGGTGCACGCGAAGATGAAATTTTGCGGATCATAAACGAAAATTTGGCCTACAAAGAGGCGTTTTATAAAATTTACGGCAAGGCGAACGTAGAAAATTTTATCGACGCGCTGGCGGAGTTTTTAAAATCCAAAACCGCGATAAATTCTAAATTTGATCGCTTTCTGCGCGGCGAGAGCGCCTTAAACGAGCGCGAATATTCGGGCTACGTCATATTCGTGCGGCTCTGCTCGGTCTGCCACAACGGCGTAAATTTAGGCACAAATAGCTTTGCCAAGCTGCGTCCGAGCGGCGGGCAAAATTCCGCCGAAAAAATGCAGGAGCAAAAGCGCAGACTCACCCCCGACGGCTACGAGCTGCACCGCGTGCCGAGTCTGCGAAATATCACGAAAACCGCGCCCTATATAAACGGCGAGCAGGATCTGCGCACGGCGATGAAGCGCGTCGCAAAGGAGCTTTTAAAATACGATCTAAGCGAGGCTGAGGCGGACGATCTGATGAGCTTTTTAGCTACGCTTGAGGGGCAAATTCCAAGGAGTAAAGCAGATGAGAGATAAGATAATGTGGATTTTGATGGGCGGAATCATGGCGCTTGGCATAGCCGTCGCGATCAGCTATTTCTCGTCGCTAAAAGAGATAGCGAGCTTCGGCACCATCACGCGCGAGCTGGCCTTGGTCGATAACGCGGATAACCGCTTAAATATTCTATTTGACGCTAAAAACGCCAGACGGGACTTTTCGATCGCAAATGCCGATATGCGCGGAATTTATCAGGTCATCGAGGATTTAGAAAACAGCGAAATCATCGCTAGAAGTGGGCTTTTAAACGACGTAAAGGGGGTTAAAAGCGCCTTTGGCGAAAAGATCGATTTGCTGGATGAGCTCGGTGCGCTAAATTCTCAAAATTTAGTACTTTTGCAAAGCCTGGAGCAAAAATTTTTAGCCGGCGGCAAAGGTCCCAAACTCATCAAAATTTACTCGCAAATTTTAGGGCTTAATTACAAAAACCGCTCGGAAATCTCCGCGCTGCAAAATGCGCTGGACGGCGCCGAGGCCTCGGATCTAAACGAGGTCGCGTTCGTCGGCATCGCGCGCGAGATAGTAAAGAATTTCGAGCGGCAAAACCGCATCGTCACCGACGGGCTTTCGCAGCTTAATATGCGCTTTGCGAACCTACGCCAGCGATTTTCCTACGCCAGCGACGAGTTTTACGGCTCGTTCGCGCAGATGACGATGATCTATACGGCGGTGTTTCTTTCGTTTTTGCTGCTTACCTACATCATAAATTCCGACGCTCTGCGCTTTAAACGCACGCTAGCGCCGTATCGCGCGCTGTGCGACGAGGCGAGCGAAGGAGCGCTTTTGGCGGATGAGAATTTTAAAATTTTTTATGCAAATAACCAGGCGCTAAGCCTATTCGGTTACGAACAGGGCGAGCTAAAGGGCGCGGACGTCGGAATTTTAACGCCCGAAGATAAGCGCGGCGAAATTTTAAATCTCGCGAACAAAGACGCCAAAGACACCCGCCTGATCTGCAAAAACGGCGAGTCGGTGGACGTAAGCCTAAAGATCGTAAATATCGCCGCGCCGCAAAAATCGCCCGTGTATGCGCTGTTTGCAAAGGACGTCACTCAGCTTGAGATTATGCGGCTGGCACTTGCGGGGGCAAAGGAAAATTTAACCAACCAGGTCTATATCGATCATCTTACGAATCAAGGCAACGAAGCGGCGCTTTACGAGCTGATAAACGCCGAGAAAACGGGTATCGTGATCTATCTTACGATCGTAAATTTTGCAAATTTGCGGCTCTTTTACAAGGCGGAGACGACGAATGAAATTCTGCGCTCCTTTGCGCGCACGCTTGCGATGTGTATCGAATCAAACGAGATCAAAGCTAAAATTTTCCGCATCCAATCCGACGAGTTTTGCCTATTTTACGAGGGCTCAAACATCACTCGCGACGTGGAGATCATAAATAAATACTTCACCGATAAGGTCTTTAACCTCCACACGACCGAGGGCTTTGCCTCTGCGCCTATAAACGTCACGATAGGCGTCAGCGAGCGTGCCGACGTAGCCGGCGGCGCAAATAGGGTCTTTCAGGCGGTTATGGCGATGTATGAAGCGCAGGGCAAGAACGAGCACGTGGGCTTTTACTCGCGTCCAAACGTCATCGAAGAGAAGTATCTGCAAAACCAGATCATGATCAACACGATCCAAAACGCGATCAAAAAAAACCAGGTCTTCGTCCTCGTCCAGCCGATCTTCGACATCACGCGCAGAGATATGAGTGGCAACACCTACGGCACCAACGACAGCGACTATGTTCCGCTGGTATATGAAATCCTAATCCGTCTCATCGACCGCTCCGGCAAGACGCGCTGCCCGGGCGAGTTTATCGACATCGCAAAGCAGACCTCGCTCTACATCCCGCTAACGCGCGTAGTGATAGACGAGGCGTTTCGCCTGCTGGACCGCTTCGCAGGTACTAAATTTAGCATCAATCTTTCATATTTCGACATCGCAAACGAGGGCATCAAGGAGCTGCTAGAGCGCAAGCTCGCATCCAGCCCCAACGCTTCAAACCTCTTTATCGAAATTTTAGAAAGCGAGGAGTTCGACGACTACGAGAGTCTTCGCAGCTTTATCGCCGTAGCCAAAAACTACGGCTGCACCATCGCGATAGACGATTTTGGCAGCGGATACTCCAACTACTATAGAATTTTAACGCTCGACGTGGATTACATAAAGATCGACGGAGCGCTAATCAAAAACATCGCAAACGACAAAAACTCGCGCGCCATCGTCGAAACGATCGCGGGCTTTGCCAAAAAGCAGGGCTACGAGCTCATCGCCGAATATGTCGAAAACCACGAAATATCGATGATCTTAGAGGAGATGGGGATCAGGTATATGCAGGGCTACTTCTACAGCAAGCCGATGGAGCCGTCGAAGATAAAATTTTAAAGCTCGCCGCTTGCTTGTGCGCGGATGTGTGCTTATTATGTCGTCGCGCAAGGCTGCACGGCGTAAATTTAAACCTGTCTTGAAAATTCCAAAATCTAGCGCTTTGAAATTTTAAAATTTGGCGAGCCGCGCGGCTGTAAATTTTAAAATTTCAAAATTTCGGCGCAGGCTGGAGGCGCGCGAGATCGCTAGATATTCGGGTTTAAGTCGCTCTCTGTCCGCCGCGAGCGCTCGGCAAATACGGCGCCTTAAACATAATGATAGCGCTTGTGATTAATGCCTTCGTTACCGCTAGTGTTGCTACTCTCGCTCCTTATTTGCGGCGGTTAGAAGTAAAATTTCATCGCGCGATTTGCGGGATGCGGTGTTTAAATTTAAGCCGCCGCCTTAAATTTTAATCGCTCGTAACACTTCTCACATTTTTCGTAAAAAAATTTCTCATTTTTTACCCTTAAGTGAAAAATGAGATTTTTTACAAGTAAAAATTATGCTGTAGAAAGTCTACTTTAAAAATCCGAATAAGCCTAATCCCTCAATAATTCATAATCAAAAGCTCGCTGCTGTTCTTTCGCTCTGCTGCATTATTGAGGCAATAGCTAATCTTTAACTCTTTCATATTAAGGTTCCGGTAAAGCTCTCGTATTGGCTCGCAATCGTTGTAGCTAAGCATAAATTTGCCTTTGATACCTCGTAAAATTTCAGCCAAAGCTTGGTGATCTTGCCTACTAAATCCGCCTGCCGTTTTGTAATAATTTTCGGTGCCGACATACGGAGGATCTAAGTAAAAAAGGCTATCCTCGCCGTCATACTCTTTGATGAGCTTTTCGTAACTCAGATTCTCAATCGTAGCGCGCTTTAGCCTGCGTGAATAAACGCAAAAATCCCTATAAATATTCTTAGTGCTGCGACCTTTTGGCATAGCGAAGTGATCGCCCTTTGCGCCGAAGCTTGCCGCAATTTGGAAGTAGAAAAACGCTGCCGCTTCTATCTTATTGCTCGGCTTAATGGTTCTGTGCTTGATAGCGTAAAAGATCTCTCTGCTTCTTAAAAGCCCGTTAAGACACGAGTTTAAGCTCTGCGGTCTAGTTTGGATTATTCGGTGTAGGTTTATGAGGTCGCCGTTTATGTCG
>CALHQN010000182.1 GCA_938036585.1 uncultured Campylobacter sp. | reverse complement strand
TTTTAAGGTATCTTTTATATGCGCGTATATATAATTCCAGCTAATTTTTTCATTAAAGGAGTTTAGTTGAAATATATTTTTTGTATTATGGTTGCGTTACTATTTTGCGGTTGCGGGCAAAAATATAGAGAAATTTTACTTGTACCGGATAGTAAAAAAATCGGCATAAAAAGTTTCTATGTAGTTAAAAACCCGTCTGATCAAAGTGGTATCTCTGGTATGATTGAACGTTCTATATCTCGTCAAGGTTTTAATATTACATCCGATCAAAAAAGTGCAGATTTAGTAGTGACCTATGATGTTATACATCTAAGTTATGGAGTACTCTATATTTTCTTTAGAGATGCTAAAGATAATTTTCCTATGGTTATATGTAATGACATACGATATGGCTCTGAGGCCATAAATAGAGAACTTGTGGTTCAAGAAATAATCGAAGCCATGCTGAAAAAAGAAGGAATTTAGATGAGATATGCATTAATTTTAATTACGGCGCTACTTTTAGGTGGTTGTGTCCAAAAGACCACTTATACCGAGCTTACACCAAATTTTGCAGGGGTAAATACGTTTAATAAAAGTGTAGAAATTCACGCTTCGGGTGTGGCAATGCAAGAAACGGGGTTTTATGATGAATTTGAAAAGGCGATTGGAGAGAGCATACAAAGATCTAATTTGTTTACTCAAGTAGCTACAAATGGTTCAGATGTAACTCTAAATGCATTTTTGGTTAGAGTCTCCATGCCAATAATGGCCCTTAGTTTTGACGCTACAGTAGAGGTTGCATGGACGTTAAAACAGAATGGACAAGTGATTTATAGACGCTCATTTACGACTAGCTCATCTCAAGTTCGAGTGAGTTTTGCTGCAGCAGATCGTGCAAAATCTGCAATCAATGCAGCGGTAAAAGAAAATATTGCTCTTGCGCTTACCGATATATCGAGGCAGAAGCTTTAGATAAAAAAGATATATTCTCGGGATATGAATTTGGTTAAATTCTATAGATATTAAGCTTTATAGAGCGGCTATTTGAGACTACTTGCAAATTCCTAAGCCGATTTGAAATTTACAAATTTTAAATCGGCTTGAGAAATTGCGGGAATTTTTAAGATTTTTATGGCAAATTTATCAGTTCGACTTTGTTTTCCAGCGATTTTGGGATCAATAAAACTTTGCCGTCGCTTGAGATGTCCGCGGGCCTTTGCATAGCGCCGAGGTTTATTTTGCGTATCTGCCCGTTTGCATCGATACGCCAAATTTTGCCGCTTAAAAGGTCCTCACCCCAGTCGCTAACTAAAATTTCGCCGTTTTTTCCGCGCGCTATGCCGTAGAAAACCCCCTTCATATCGGCAAAGATCGAAATTTCGCGAGATTTCAGATCCATGCTTAGCACGCGCCCCGGGACCTTTCCGCTAAGATCGAAGGTGGTGATCAGAAGCTTGTTGCCTTTGAGTAGAAGCGCGCCCGCATTGCCGAGCGACGGGTCGATGCGCGCGAACTCATCGTAGCTTTTTGCGTTTAAATTTATGCTATAAATCACGCTGCGTGCATTATCGCTTGCGAGCAAAACCTCGCTGCCGAGCGCTACGACGTCGTTTAAGGCCTGCGCTCCCTCAATTTTTAGATTGAAAACCTCCTGTCCTTTGCTAAAGCCTCTGATCGCATCCAGATCGCACACGTAGAGCACGTCACCGATCTGCGCCATTCCGCCAGGATTTACCAGATCGTCTATAAAATTGGTCTCAACGACGTTGGAATTTTTCACGATCCTGCTTATAAAGCCGCTTCTGCTTAGCGAATCTTCGTTTTTGCCGCGATTTGCGATGTAAAAAGCGTCCTCGGTGATTAGCGAGCCCTCAGGCGCACTGAATCCATCGAGCTCCAAGCCGAAAAGCGCGCCCGCCAAGGCGCACGAAAGTAGAACTTTTTTCATAATCTCTCCTTGATCTCGCCAAAATTTTAAGAATTTTAAAATTTTAAGGGAAGCGACGAGTGCCGGGTTAAAATTTTAAAATTCGCAGCGAGCTTTAAGATGAGCGAAATTTAAACCCGCAGAGCAAATAAAAGTGCAATTTTAGTTAAACGAGTTAGTAAAATTTAGGACCAAATTTCGGAATTTGCTCTAAGTTTCGTAAAATTAAATGTATAATTATAGGTAAAATTTTATGTTGAATTTTACGATTTTGATTTTAAAGCGGCGTAAATTTATACTTTTATCTGTTTGATTTGTAGCGTGAGAGCGTCGAATAAAGGCGACATCGTAGCTCAAGGCGATGCAATAAGCGCGATAAGGCCGATGAAATAACCGGAGGCACCATGCGATAAAGCAGGCGAATGCGCGGAATTTTAAATTTTAAAGGTGCGGGAATGGTTAAAGTACCGCAATAATTTGATCGCGAGAGTTTAACATAATGGTAAACGTCATTATTTGATAAATAGTAAAACGTCATTGATTTTATAAACGATAAAACGCTGTTAAAATGCAGTGCCGCCGCGGCTTGCCACGCGTAAAATCGCGTTAAATGTAAAATCTAAATTTAGTCGCTCGTTAAATTTAAAATTTACGTAAATTTAAAACCTGCGGCGAGCCGTCGGCGATAAGTAGCGATAAATTTAGATTATAAAATCCTCGCCGAGGTAGAATTTGCGCACATTTGGATCGCTGGCTATCTCTTTTGCGGTGCCGCCGGCGAACAGCTCGCCGTCTTTGATGACGTAGGCGCGGTCGCAGATCGCAAGCGTCTCGCGGACGTTGTGGTCGGTGATGAGTACGCCGATGCCGAGCTTTTTTAGGTCGCGCACGATGCTTTGGATGTCGCTAACGGCGATCGGATCGACGCCCGC
>CALHQN010000181.1 GCA_938036585.1 uncultured Campylobacter sp. | reverse complement strand
TCTCTCTGCACGCCGCTTGTATGGCATCTCGAGCGATAAATTTTACCCGCCCGCTTCCTCAGAGCGGCGGCTATTTGTCGTTTAGTGCACCGAAATTTAGGCGAAATTTAATCGTAAAATTTAACCGAATCGCGCTCCTAAATTTTACGATTAAATTTCAATAAAACGCTTTTTAAATTTCTTAAAGATGCTATAATTGCGCGAAATTTATCCGAAGGAGAGTTTATGAAAAAGATCGTTTTGGTCTTGGCGATGCTTCTGGGCGCGGCTTTTGCGCAGGATGCGTTTGCAAAAGACGCTAAGTGCGAGGTCGGCACAGTCGCTACGAAGTCGTGCGCGGAAGCCGCGGAGCCCGTATGTCCGGAGCGTAGCGTAAAATATATCTGCAAGCCGCTAAAGCACCTGGAGCTGGTGCTGGTGCTCGATAAATCGGGCTCGATGAGCGGGCTTGAGAGCGATACGATAGGCGGCTTTAACTCGATGATCGAGGAGCAAAAAAAGCTGGGCGTCAATGCAAACGTCACGACTGTGCTTTTCGATACGAATTTTAACGTCATCCACGACCGTACCGATCTGAAAAAGGTGAAGAAACTTACCTCTAAGCAATACGTTGCAGGCGGCAATACCGCGCTGCTTGATGCCGTAGGCGATACGATCAATCGCATACAAAAGGTAGATGGGATCGACGCTGCGGACAACCGCGTGCTTTTCGTCATCATCACCGACGGGATGGAGAACTCGAGCCGCGAATACTCCAAGGCGCAGATCAAAAAAATGATAACGCAAAAACAAAATGAAAAGGGGTGGGAATTTATATTTTTAGGCGCGAATATCGACGCTGCGGACGAAGCTGGCAATCTCGGCATCAAAAAATCCAACGCCGTAAAATACAAAAACTCTAGCGACGGCGTGCAGAGAAATTTTGAAGCGATTTCGGAATTTTCCAAAGATATGTCAAAAGGCGAGGAAAAATCATCGAAGTGGAAGAGCAAGGTCTTGGAGGACAAATAGCCTGGCTTGGGTTTCTTTGCGTTGATCTAACTTTGGGCTTTGCCGGCTTTATTTTGGAGCTTCGCTAAATTTAGCTTTTCATTCTGCTGATTTTAGCCTTGGGCTTCACCAAATTTAATTTTGGACTTTGCTAAATTTAGCCTTAGGCTTGGACTTTGCTAAATTTAGCCTTGGTTTTGAATCCCCTTAATCTTAACCTCCGGCTCTGCGTCGTAGCTTTTGCGGCGCAGAGCCTTTTATTTAAATTTCGAATTTTTTGCGCCGTATACAGCTTCTGTTAAAATTTTTACTTTTCTACGGCTTCTACGACCGCCGCACCTCAAAGCGGCATGTTCAGTCCAAACAGCGCCTATCGCTACGGCACGCCGCGTTTAAATTTAATGCCGCGATCTACCGCGTCTAGCGCCATGGATCTTGCGAGCTTCGGGAGCTCTTTATACCGAGCCATGCGGCGAGCAGTACGGCGGGCAGGACGATTTCCGACAACGCGTTTGCTACCCCGATGCATTTTAGGATGCCACTCGTTATGAGGGCCGGGGTTAGTACTCCAAGCATGCCGTTGAGGAAGTTTACGGCGACTTTGGTAGCGAGCAGCGCGGCGTACACGGCGAAAAACACGCAGCCCGTATCGGCGCGCAATTTAAAATTTATGACTATCCACACTATTGCGACGCCGAGCAGTAAAAACGAGATGCCGATGTCGATCAAGCCCAAGAAGGATTTGTCTATCACGTAAAGAGCTATGCTGCATAGCAGCGCCAAAAGCACGGCGTTGTAAGTGTATTTGAAGATCGTAAAGACGTTCGAGCCCGAGAGCCTTTGGACGTTTGCGATCGCGTAGTAGAGAAAGACGAAGGCAAGAAGCCGCGCGAGAATCCGCACTACCTTTAAAAACTCCGGCTCGCCGTTTATAAAATACGTCGCGCCCGCAGCCAAAATACATATCGCACCGAGCGCGCCTTGCAGCTTCGCTCTTTTTAAAATTTTTTCCATTTTCCTACTTTTTAAATTTGCCCGCATCTGCTCTGCGGCGCGATCGCGCGATTAGACGCAACGGCAGAGCACGAGTACTTGTTTTTTGGCGGGCAGCTCGCGTTTTGCGCAGACGAAGCACACTTCGCGCAGGTAGGTCGTGCGTTTTGTACAGACGGAGCGCCGGTTTTGACGGACGGAGCGCATCTTCGCAGATGAGGCGCGCTTTGCGCGGGATTTTACGCCTATGAAGGGCGCTTGCGCGGGCAGGGCGTCCTTGCGCGAATGAATTAAATTTGCCCGTGCCTTGCTTTGCGGCACACCTCGTGGTGCGAATGGCGCTTTGCTCTGCCGCGGCTAGGCAAAATTTACGCGTTATGCTCGCTTCTTAGCGCAGGATATCGCAGCGTAGCACGAAATTTTACCGCGCCTGCGTTTGCTTTGCGCCGCAGATCGTCGCAGCGCCGAGGTTGAAATTTTGCCGCACCGAGAAATCGTCTTAGTACAAATCATCGCGGCACAAACTATCACGCAGCTTACGCACCCCGTGTCCGCGCATAACTTAAAATTTAGCGCGATATGTTCGGCGATGCGCGCACGAGCGGGCTAATCCTATATTCGTGCGCGGCTTAAAATTTAACCGCGTCCGCGCCGCCGAGTGCTGAGCGACTTTATGAGCAATTTCGCGGTAAAGAAATTCGACGATCAAAATTTTATCCCGCCGCAAAGCCGCAACTATTTAGCCGGCTTCGCGGTCGTCTTCGTGCTACTACAGCCTACCTAGCGCTTTTTGGGCGTATTCGTTACCGCCGGCAGCTCCGCGTCTGTAGAGCTCTCTGGCTTTATTCAGATCTCTTGCGACGCCGTAGCTGTTCTCGTAGCATATAGCTAGATCGGTTAGAGCCTGCGCATTATTTTTTTCGGCGGCTCTTTGTATATATACGAGAGCCTTTTTATAATCCCTTGTATAATATATCCCGTTTAGATACATATTGCCTATCATTGCATCGGCCTGTACATTGCCCAAATCGCTTGCTTTTTCATATGTCTTAGCGGCTAGTTTATAATCCCTCATTAGATAGTAGATCCAACCCATATTTTTATAAGCAAGGCTGTCGTTTAGCTCCATACCCTTTTTATACCACTTTATCCCTTCGCCGTAGCTATCAAACCTAACCTCATAAAGATAGCCTATGAGCGTAGTAGCTCTACCGTCTCCCGCCTCGGCTAAAGGCTTGAGAAATGCCAAAGCCTCTTTATATCTTCCGCTCTCATCCAGTGTGTCAAATTTATCGTAATCGCTATCTGATATAGCAAATGCCGCAGTGATCGCAAATGCGCATAATGCCATTATTGTCTTTTTCATCTTAGTTCTCCAGTACTAGTAGGTCTTTAAATTTATGCTTGACGCTCCTTATCGCGTCGCCGTCCTCGGTATAGTCGGTGATATAGCCGTCTTTGTCGGTGGTGAAGTAGATGTAGCCGTAGGTGCTGTAATTAACGCCTACTACGCTGCAGCCCCAGAAGTTGCACGATCTCTCTACCGATAGTACTTCGCGCGGGTCATATTGCAGATAGTATTTATTTGAAAACATGCCTATATCGATGTACGACCAGCCGCCGGTGTATTTCTCCATATCTAGGATATGGCGGCCTTTGAGTTGGGTTAGCTCTTTGTTTTCTAAAAAGAGGTTGGTAGGGCCAAGGCCGTGTTTGTTGCATCCGACCAGCATGAAGGCACAGAAAAGGGGCAGGAAAAATTTTCGCATTTTTGATCTCCTTTGTAAATTAATGCGCCAAGATTTTAGCAAAAACGTAAATTTAAGTCAATGAAAAAATAATTTTTATTTAACGTATATGGGGCTCTAATTTGGCTTCAAAATTTTTAATTACAGTAGCGAGTAAACAGGGCGGTTTTTAATTTAGATGGCAAGGATAAGGCAAGCGCTTAAATTTACAATCTCGGCTTGAAATCGAGGAATTTTAC
>CALHQN010000180.1 GCA_938036585.1 uncultured Campylobacter sp. | reverse complement strand
ATCTGCGACCAAGTAGCATAAATTTTAAATTTTGAAATTCTATAGCTTAGACAAAACATCGCGCCTGCTGCGATGAAATTTCACGAAATTTCATAAAATTTCATCGCCGCGCAAATTTAAATCCACGCAGTCGATTTTAATATTTCGCAAAATTCCGCGCGGCGCAACGCGATTTGACGTGGGGCGCGGCGACGTAGCGCAAGTGCGGCGTGAACCCCACTTTGCGGCACCGTTTGACGCGGCGTGACATGGGGGGCGAGCCCTACTCCGCGGCGCAATGCGGCTCAATCCTCGTCCGTCGCGGCGCCTTCGAATATATCTCGGTGCAAAATTTCTTCCAAAACGACTGTCGCATAAGAGCCTTTCGGCAGATAAAAACTGAAGCTAAAATGCGCATTTTGCGCATCATAGGCGTGCTGCACGCGCTCCATAAAGCTCCACGCAAACCTGCGCGAGCCGTTCATCTGCGCCTCAAACTCGCGAGCAGGCGCGAAAATCTCATCTTCAAATCTGCCGCCAAGCCCGCTAGCTCGCAACTTCGCTCGCCCGACGATTAGGCCTGCGCTCGTGATTTCCCGCCTCGCAAACCGCTCACACTCCGCGCCAAGATCGTCGCAGCTAAAAAACGCGCCACGGGGAAAGTGTCCTAAAATCTCGCCCCTTAAAAGCTTAAAAAACTGCGGCTGAGCTGCGATCTCGCGCGCCTCCTCCTTGCTTAGTCCATAAATTTTAGCAAACTCCCCAAGGCTAAATTCCGCCGCAAATTTTGAAATTTCGACCCGCTTGCTAAGCCAGCGGTTAAAGAGCTCGCTCTGATAGGCGCTGATTAGAAAGTCGCGCATTTTGGGGTTTTTAAGTCGCTTCTGTCCGCGCAGCACCTCCTCGCCCTGCGCCGCGTTGTCGCCAAACTTGCCGAAGCGCTGATAGCCGAAGTAGTTCGCAAAGCCCTCGCGCCCTAGCGTATCTAGCGCGGCTGCGAGCTTGACGGCGTCGGGCGGTAGAACCTTTTTTAGACGGATGAAAAAGTCATTGCCCTTAAGATGCCCGATTTTAAGCTTGTTTTTGTGCCTTTGCACGCTTAAAATTTTAAGACTTTCGTGCGAAAATCCGCCCAGCGCGGGTTCAAATTTAGCGGGCATGCTAACGTGCTGCGTCGTAAGCCCCTGCTTGTCCTTAAGCCCCGCGTAGCCGAACTCGCGCATCTTAGTGCCCGTATGTTCGCTTAAAATCCGCAGCGCCTCGTGCGTGCTAATGCCTTTTTTTTGCAGCAGCAAAATGCAGTGCTCGCCCTCATTGCTAGGCTCGTAAAGCGGCACTTCGCGCACGACGAAATCGCTGGAGTTTTTACTAAAATGCGCATTTATCGGCGCGTGATTTAGGGTGTATAAATTTTTCATAGCCGGCCTTTGCGTTAATCTAAGGCGCAATTTTATAAAATTGAGCCTAAAAAACTCATTATTAAGGCAAATTCTAGTATCATTCGCCATAAAAAAAGGATGAAAAATGCTAATCAGGCTCTTTCGCTTCGATCCTCGCTGCGACGTCGCAAGCTACTTCAAGCCCTATGTTTATGAAAGCGCGCCCTTTGCCGATCTTGCGGCGCTGCTTGACGACATCTGCGCGCACGATCCCTATTTTAGCGCGCAGGGGGTGGAATTTGTAAAAATCAGCGGCACCACCGTAAGCGTAAAAGAGCCGCTAGATACGCTCATAGCGCACTTTGGAAGCGAGCTAATCATCGCGCCTCTTAGCGAAAAAGAGGCGATTAAAGATCTGCGCTGCGAGCTGCGAGCGTTTTTGGATAAATTTAAAGCCTTTGAGAGCATCGCGGACGCTGCTGATTTCGAGTTTTACAAAAGCCTCGCGCCCTATTTTTACTCGACGAAAATCCCCGCATGCTCGCAGGAGTTTTTGGGCAACAGCGCCTTTATCTTCGCGCACCGCCTTATGCAGACGCACCCGAGCGAGCGCATGAGGGTTTTAGAGATCATCGAGCCGCAGATGGCGTATTTTACGAAGTGCGACGCCGTGGGGATGGAGTTTGACGACCGCGCAGCATACAGGGCGTTTTGCGATATTTTAAAATACGAGCCAGCGCAGAGCAATAAAATTTTAAGCGCGCAGAGCATGGCGGAATTTGACGCTTCTAGCGCGAAGCACAATTTTAGCGGCTTTAACATCGCCGTGTGGTACGACGAGGCTGCGGAGGATCTAGCCAGCAGGCTGGGCGCGCAGATCGTGCACTTTGGCTGCGAAGGCGCGCCGCTTGGAGCGCAGATATATGAGCGCGAGCGGGAGTGCGCGCTGCGGCTGGGGGGCGAAATTTTATTTGACGCGTTTGATAGCGGAAGCGATTTTTTGCTCGTGAATTCCAAGCTTGCGCTTGATTTTTTAGACGGCAGAAGCGATGAAGCTCAAAGGCTTTTCGGCAGAGGGCTCGCGGGCTTTTATCTAATTGCGACGGATGAGCTCATCGCTCTAGCTCGCGGCGAGAGACCCGACTTTTCGGCGCGCAAGCTAAAACCGACGCTGATTTAAGCGGACGGAGTTTTAAAATTTATCCTATTACGACGATAAAATTTTAAATCGACTGCATATTGATGATCGGCATAAAGCAAATAGTTTTCTTAATCGCAGGCGGTTTAATCATCTACTATTTCTTTAATTCGGCATTTGTTGTTTTGCCCTGTGGCTCGTATTCTTACTTTGCCTTAAATTTTTGATATAAAAGTTACTTGAATGTTTTCTTTTGGGATAATAGATCCTCCATCGCCATATTCATTTAAAATTTCTTTTAAAATATCCACAATCTCTTGCTTTGGTATATCCCCGATATCGCTTCTTATGGATTCTAACTCATATATTATTTTAAACGGATTATCCGTAATTTTCGTGCTAGTATTTTCGTTGTCTATATCTCTTAAATCGATCTCTATATCTTTACCTTTATAGTGTAAAAGCCATATAACTTCGCCGCTATAATTCATATCTCTTGGATCCCCAATAATAATACTACGCACTACAAAAAGCCAAATACCTCTTTCTCGATCTATACACCAACTTCTTGAATTTAAGTTAGCCCAATCAAGCTCGCCCTGATGATATTTTTTAAATATCTCATTGCACGGTTTTGGCAAGTCGTATTTCTCGATATCCTCTTTTGAAATATACTCTGCAATAAACGCCATTCTCTACTCCTTAAGAAATTTAAAATTTTAGACTGCTTGCGGGTTGCCGCCTTTGCTCTTGCGACAAATCGTTTAGCCATTTTCGCGGCAAATGGCTAAATATACGCTAAGCTCTATCTTACCGCGCCGCGTAAATTTTAAAATTTTGCTTTTATACAGGCGCTGTTTTCTTGCCTATCTCTTGCCACTAACTCGCGTCTGCTTGGGTGAAATTTTAAAATTTAGCCGTTCGCCGCGCACGTACCGCGTATGAAAACTCCATAATTCGCCGCTAAATTCCATTTGCGGCCGCTCAAAATCGCGCGAACTTGCGTGAGATAAAATTTTAAAATTCGGCCGTCTGCACGAGCGGACGAATTTTATAAAATTCCGCCGCCGCAAATCAAAGCGACAGACAAATGCGCCGCGCAAAATTCGCATGAAGTAGAAATCGCGCGAATTAACAAAAATCGCGTTTGAATTTCATTGGTAAATTTACAAATTCCGCCTACGCTTCGGCGGTTTCGTTTTCGTCGATTACGGCTTGCATCGTGTCTCTGGCGTGCTGCAGCCAATCTTTATCGCTCGTGTCGAGCAGGTCTAGGTAGATGATTTTGACGTGTCCGCTGTGGACGGTGAAATCGTGAGAGTTTGCGATGTGCTGCGTGCCGATGAGCACCACTGGCTGGACGCGCAGACCGAGCTTGCTAACGATCGCTTTGGCTCCGCTTTGAAATTGCAAAAGCTGCGTGCCGCGATGTCTAGTACCCTCGGGAAACATCGTGATGATGCGCCCTTCGCTCACGCGCTGGTGCACTTCGTGCACGATCCGCACCAGATCGCGCGGATTTGAGCGATCGACTTGGATCATCTTCGGAAGCGTGATGATTTTGCCTATGATGGGGATGTCGGCGATCTCCTTTTTGGCGATCCAGCAGATATCGGCGGGATGGGTCTCTTCAAGCACAACGATATCCATTATGCTTTGATGATTGGCGATGAGTAGCTGCGCGCGCGGATCGGGAGTGCCCACGATCTCGATATCGTATCTGACGCCGAAATGCTGAAGGCGCCCCCAAATGCGGCGAAAGCGGCGATGAGAGGAGTTTTTCACCGTCATAGCGATTACGACCCAAATGACGGTGAAAATAAACCAAAACGCGTAAAATAGCGCTCTAATCCTTGACAAGCTCATCCTTTTTTACCCAGCCGATCTTATTGCCGCCCAGCATAATTTTGTAAAAATCCTTATTCGTGCCCAAAATTTCGACCTTTTCGGCATTTTTGGTTACGTAAAATACCGTGGAGCTTTGCATAGGCAGAATTCTAACGGGAGAATTTTGCGCGATACTGCCCGTGCCGTAAGGTCTTTGTGCGTAGAAATTTACCGCTAAAATCAGTATCGCGAAAATAAGAGGCGTGATATTTTTGCTAAGTAGAAACATCACTAAAAGCCCGGCTGCGAGGGTATAGATCGCGATCTGCTTGTAGGCTTCGAATTTGCTCTCTTTCGGATTTAGCCCGATCTGCGTGCTAAGATCCTCGGCACGCGGATTGAGCTCAAGCCCGAAATTTTCAAATTTTTTCGTCTGGAGATTGAAGTAGCTGAAGTCTAAATTTGTGACGTTATTATCCACGACGGCGAAATAATATCCGCTCTGACTCGCGTATGTGCCGCGCACGGAGTCCACGCCCTGCTTGATTATGGCGGGATTATCGATATGAAAGGAGCCTATCGCGCCGTTTCGCACGCCAAGATCGAGCGTGAGTAAATTTGAAGCATCGTCAAATTTAGCGGTTTTATAGTTTTTGAGCTTCAGCTCGTCGGCTACGATGTGGGAAAAATTCGCCTTCGCGTCGAGTTTGACAAACTCGGGATTAGCGGGCTTGATTGAGCTTTTTTCGAAAAATTCCCCGTTGCGCTCCAGCGTCAGAACGAACTCATTGATCTTGGCGTCCTTGCCGCTTGCTTCAAACCACAGCGTAGTTTCAAACATCTCGTCGCCCTCGATCCACGCAAGTTTGTCCTCGTTCAGCCACTTCACGCCGTCCGTGCGGCTGATCGCAAGCTTAGGCGTGACGGTGATTTTCTGCCCCAAATACACGGAGAAATCGATCTTAAAAATTTGATTGTAATAGACTTTTCTAGGCATTCCGCTAGCTTTTAGCGAAAGCTCTTTGGGTTTGATGTCCTGATAAATTTTATCGTCGGATACGTCCAGATCGACTTCATTCGTAGGAGCCAAGGCCTTAAGATCGTCTATGCTAAGATTTTCCATAGACATAACCTCTTTTTTATTATATTTCAACATAACCTTGGAATTATCGCGCTGCTGCGCATCGTCCGGCTTATCCTCACTCTTTTTCGGCGCATATTTACTTAGATCGTCGAGCGAATCGATCTCGATCTCCGGCGCCGCAAAAGCGATCGCGCACACGCCCAGAATAGCAAAAAATTTTTTTAGCAAATTAACCCTTTTAGCATTTTTATCCCGTCCGTACCGCCTAGAACATGCTCTATCGCGCGCTCAGGATGCGGCATCAGGCCGAAAATCTTTTTGTTTTTATCGCAAATCCCGGCGATTGCGTCCACCGAACCGTTTGGATTTAGATCGGCGCCCTTTGCGTCGCAATATTTCAAAAGCACGCAATCCTCGTCGTATAGCGATTTTAGCGTATCGGCGTCCGCGTAATAATTGCCCTCGCCGTGCGCGATCGGGATATTTAAAATTTCGCCCTTGTCGCAACAGCGTAGGAATTTATTGTCGTTTGAGATGACGCGCAGATGGTGAAATTTTGAGATGAAGCTTAAATTTATATTTCTACTCATCGCTCCTGCAAGCAGCTTCAGCTCCAAAAGCATCTGAAAGCCGTTGCAGATACCCAAAATATAGCCGCCCTTTCGCGCATGATCAAGCACCGCCTGCATTACGGGGCTAAATTTAGCAATCGCCGCGGTTCGCAGATAATCTCCGTGGCTAAAGCCGCCAGGAAGCACGATCAGATCGGCGTTTATGTCGGTTTCTTTATGCCAGATTATCTGCGTTTCGCAACCCAGCGCGTCAAAGGCGTATTTGCTGTCGCGCTCGCAGTTGGTGCCGGGGAAATTTACGATCGCTACCTTCATATCACGATCTCGTAGTCTTCGATGACGGTGTTTGCCAAAATTTCATCGCACATCCTAGCGACGTCGGCGTAAATTTTATCCCTATCCTCGCCGTTTAGCTCAAGCACGATCTGTTTGGCTACGCGCACGTCCTCTACTCCGCTAAAGCCAAGCGAAGCGAGGGCGTGGCAGACCGCCTTGCCCTGCGGATCGAGCACGCCCTCTTTAAGTCTTACGTTTACGATTACCTTCATCGCTTATCCTAAAATTCTACGCAAGACCTCTTCGTAGGCCACTTTTACGCTACCGAGATCCTGTCTGAATACGTCCTTGTCGAGCTTCTTGTCGGTCTGTTTGTCCCAAAAGCGGCAGCTATCGGGGCTGATCTCGTCTGCAAGCAGGATATTGCCGCCCTCATCCCTGCCGAGCTCGATCTTAAAATCCACTAACTTTAAATTTCGCTCGTCGAAAAATTTAACCAAAATTTCATTGATCTTGCGCGCGATATTTTTAAGCTCGTCAAGCTCGCTTTGGCTCTTTACGGCGCCGAGCAGCACGCAATGCTCGTCGTTTAATATCGGATCGCCAAGATCGTCGTCTTTGTAGCAAAACTCCACCAGCGTAAACGGAAGTTTCGTGCCCTCTTTGATGCCTAAGCGCTTTGTAAGCGAGCCAGTGGCGATATTTCGAGCGATGATCTCAAGCGGGAAAATTTTACATTTTTTCACGAGCTGCTCGGTCGGGCTGATCGTCTCTACTAGCGCAGTGGCGATGCCGTGCTTTTTAAGCAGATCAAAAATTAGCGTCGAAATTTTGCAATTCAGCGCGCCCTTGCCGCTCTCTTCGGCTTTTTTGACGCCATTGAATGCCGTCAGCGAATCTTTAAATTCCGAGATCAAAAGGTCGTCGCTTTCGTTAACCGACCACATCTTTTTGCCCTTGCCTTCGTAGATGAGCTCTTTTTTAGTAGCTTGCATCACACTCTCCTTACTTGATGTTTAGAATTTTTATCGCGTCTATTGCGGTTTTTAACTGGATGTCGTTGCCGATCTGCTCTTTGGTGATGAAATTTTTCTCATCTTTTTTCTGCTCGTCTTTTTTCTCTTTTTTATCGGTTTCAACCTTGGCAAGCTCGCTTTTTAGGTGCTTTTTAAGATCAGCCTCTTTTAGCGAGAATTCATCCTCGTCGCGGCTCGGCACCTTGCCCGGCGCCACTACGAGATCGGGCGTCACGCCCACCGCTTGTATGGTGCGACCGCTTGAGAGATAGTAGCGAGCTATGGTAAGTCGCAGAGCTTCTTTATCCTCGATCGGCAGGATCACCTGCACGCTTCCCTTGCCGAAGGTGTTTTCGCCGACGACTACCGCACGCTTTAGATCCTGAAGCGAGCCGCTTACGATCTCGCTCGCGCTTGCGCTGCCGCCATTAACCAAAACCACGAGCGGCAGATCGGTGATCTTCTTTTTAGGATCGGCGTTGTGCGCTTCGGTCTCGTTTTTCGCGCGCCCTTTCTGCGAGACGATAAGTCCCTTGCCGACAAATAAATTTACGAGTCCGATCGCCTGATCCAAAAGCCCGCCCGGGTTATTTCGCAGATCCAAAATAATGCCCTTGGCGTCTCTGTGCTCTTTTATAAATTTGCTCGCGTCTGAAACTACGTGCTGATCGAAATTCGTAACGCGCAGATATAAAATTTTATCATCCTCGATCATCTTGGCATAAACCGATTCCACTTTGATTATGTCGCGTATGATCTCGACGTCGAAAGGCTTGCTAACGCCTTTACGCACGATCGTTAGAGTGATTTTAGTTTTCGGCTTGCCGCGCATCTTTGAGACCGCATCGTCGATCGTGATGCCGAAAGTCGCGTTGCCGTCGATACGCAAGATTACGTCGTTAGCCTGAATGCCTTTCTTATCGGCAGGAGTCCCCTCGATAGGCGAGATGACGGTCAGAGCGCCGTCTTTCATACCCACCTGAATTCCAAGCCCGCCGAATTCGCCCTCGGTCTGGACTTTCGTGTCGTTAAACGCCTTTTCGTCCATGTAGCTTGAGTGCGCGTCGAGGTTATTCATAAGCCCCGAGATCGTCTTATCCACGAGCTCCGAGAAGGTCATCTCATCGACATAATTGTTTTCGACGATCGCAAGCGTTTTGGTAAGCTTAGCTAGCGCCTCCAGACGCGTTTTTTCGCTGTCTGGCTTTTTGGTCGCGTTGACCTCTCTGGCTTGTAAATTTCCGGTAAAAAAACTGACGCCTAAAAATAGAGAAAATATGAATCCCAAGCCGAAGAAGAGGTGTTTTTGTCGCAAAGTTTATCCTTGAAAGTAAAATGGAGTAAATTTTATAGAAAATTGGCTAAAAATAAGGTAAATTTCATACGAAATTTGCGCGTTTACGGATAAATTTAAGCCGAAAATTTTAAAATCTCACTAAAAAACCTTGACATAAACACACTAAAGTTATATAATGCAACCAACTTCAACTTTAGGAGAAAATTTATGAACGAAACTATTGAAATTTTAACCGACAAAATGCGCTCTTTGCTCGAAAGCGGCGTTTCTTTAGCGATCCACTCCAAAAATAGCGAAGTGGGCGTATTGCACATGCTCTGGGCTTTGGTAGCCGACAGCGGCTCGGTGCTAAATCAAATTTTTAATAAATTTAGTATCGAAAAGACCGCGGTCGAGCTTGAGATCAAAAGCGAAATTTCAAATTTGCCGACCAGCTCAAACGTTACGAAGGAAAACGTGCGTATCTCGCGCGAGCTGATGAACTCGCTAGAGGTCGCAAAAGGGCTGATGACTAGCTCGGGCGATAAATTTATCGCCGTAGATACCTGGCTGATCGCAAATTTAAACGCAGATCCACTAAAGAAAATTCTGTCTAAATTTGCAGATCTTAGCGAGATCAAAAAGGAGCTTGAGGCGCTTCGCGGCGGCAAAAGCATCGATTCGCAAACCGCCGACGAGACGCTTGAAGCGCTTAGTAAATTCGGCGTCGATCTCACCGCTAAGGCGATCGCGGGCGAGCTCGATCCGGTCATCGGCCGCGACGAGGTAATCTCGCGAATGATGCAAATTTTAATCCGTAAGACGAAAAATAACCCTATCCTACTGGGCGAGCCGGGCGTGGGAAAAACCGCGGTAGTCGAGGGTCTTGCTCAGCTGATCGCCAAAAAAGAGGTACCGCTCAGCCTGCAAAACAAACGCGTCATCGCGCTTGATATGAGTGCGCTGATCGCGGGCGCGAAGTACCGCGGCGAATTTG
>CALHQN010000179.1 GCA_938036585.1 uncultured Campylobacter sp. | reverse complement strand
CTAAAATTTTACCGATACGTTAAACATAAACTGCCGCGCGTAGCCCGAAATTTTAATTAGGATTTTAAAATTTATCAGCGTTATAAAAGGCGTTTTTGAGTAATATCGCGCATCGATCTTTAAGGAATTACTAAAAATGGACGAAAAAAGCCGAGCGAAATTTGAAAACTGCGTGTCGCAGATGCTTGAAATTTTAGGCGAGGATCCGAAGCGAGGCGGGCTCGCAAAGACGCCCGAGCGCGTGGCCAAAGCCTATGAGTTTCTAACTAGCGGCTACGAGCTGGATCCAAAAGAAATTTTAAACGACGCGCTGTTTGAGAGCAGCAACAATGAGATGGTTTTGATAAAGGATATAGAATTTTATAGTCTCTGCGAGCACCATCTGCTGCCGATCATCGGGCGCGCGCACGTCGCGTATATCCCGAATAAAAAGGTCGTGGGGCTTAGCAAAATTCCGCGTATGGTAAATATTTTCGCGCGCAGGCTGCAGATCCAAGAGCAGCTTACCGAGCAGATCGCAAGCGCAATCCAAGAGGTAATCCATCCGCTCGGCGTGGGCGTGGTACTGCAGGCGCGGCACATGTGCATGGAGATGCGCGGCGTGCAAAAGATCAACTCGACCACGACTACGTCGGCACTGCGAGGGCTTTTTATCAGCCGAAACGATACGCGTAAGGAATTTTTCGATCTAATAAATTCTCCAAAAACTTTCGGTTTTTAAAACGGCAAGCGTTAAAGAAAAATTTAGCAATTATGTTATATTATCGTGCGAAATTGATAAAAGAGCGAAATTGTCTGATTAAATTTCAGGCAAATTTTAGAAAGGAATTTTATGCAGCGCGTTTATTTGGATAATAACGCCACTACGATGGTCGATCCCGAAGTTTTTGAGGAGATGAAGCCGTTTTTTTGCGATAAATATGGCAACCCAAACTCCCTTCACAGCTTCGGCAGCGAGACTCACCCCGCGCTAAGAGCCGCGATGGATAGGCTCTATGCGGGACTCGGCGCTGCGGATGCGGACGATATCGTCATCACGAGCTGTGCGACCGAGAGCAATAACTGGGTTTTAAAAGGAATTTACTACGATAAAATTCTAACCGGCGAGAAGGATAATATCATCATAAGCTCCGTCGAGCACCCCGCAATCAGCGCGACCTGTGCTTTTTTAGAAAAAATTTGCGGCGTAAAGATCACTCGCCTCGGCGTCGATAAAAACGGACTAATCGATCTTGACGAGCTTAGCGAAAAGATCAACGATAAAACCGCGCTTGTTAGCGTGATGTGGGCAAATAACGAAACCGGCACGATCTTCCCCGTAAAAAAAATCGCACAAATCGCACACGAGCATGGCGCGCTATATCATGCCGACGCGGTGCAAGCGATAGGTAAGATAAAGGTGAACGTGCGCGATGCCGACGTGGATTTTTTAAGCCTTTCTGGGCATAAATTTCACGCTCCAAAGGGCGTCGGCGCACTCTACATCAAAGATAGCAAGCCGCTTACGAGCCTGCTTCACGGCGGCGAGCACATGGGCGGACGCCGTAGCGGCACGCTAAACGTCGCGGGTATCGTGGGGCTCGGCAAAGCTTTGGAGCTAGCGAATAAATTTATGGATTTTGAGCGCACTCAGGTAAGCAGACTGCGCGATAAGTTGGAGGATGCGCTTTTGCAAATTCCAAACGTAGGCGTCGTGGGCGACCGCAGCATTCGCGTGCCAAACACTATCCTCGCCTCGATCCAAGGCGTGGAGGGAGAGGCGATGCTGTGGGATCTAAATAAAGCCGGCATCGCCGCTTCTACAGGCTCTGCGTGTGCGAGCGAGGCTCTGGAAAATAACCCGATAATGGAAGCGATCGGCGCGGATAAGGAGCTGGCGCATACGGCGCTAAGGCTTTCGCTGTCGCGCTTTACGACGGAGGCGGAGATCGATTACGCGATCGAGCATATAGGCAAAGCCGTCGCCCGTCTGCGCGGGATTTCAAGCACATTTGCTTACGCGCCGCAAGGTTATGAGAAGAAATAAAGGATAAAAAATGGCAAAAAATAGTTTGATAAACGGCTCGATCTGGGAGCAGTACTCGCAAAAAGTGCAGGAGCGTATGAATAACCCTCGCTATATGGGCGAGATCACCGAAGAGGAGGCGAAGGCTAGAGGCGGTAAGCTAGTGGTCGCAGACTTCGGCGCCGAGAGCTGCGGCGATGCGGTGCGGCTGTATTGGTTGATAGATCCTAAAACCGATAGAATTTTAGACGCTAAATTTAAAAGCTTCGGTTGCGGTACGGCGATTGCGAGTTCGGATACGATGGCTGAGCTTTGTATCGGAAAAACCGTCGATCAAGCAGTAAAGATTACAAATTTAGACGTAGAGCACGCGATGCGCGATAATCCCGATGAGCCCGCCGTACCGCCGCAAAAGATGCACTGCTCGGTAATGGCATACGATGTCATCAAGCAGGCTGCGGCGAATTATAAGGGCGTCGATCCCGCGCATTTCGAGGACGAGATCATCGTGTGCGACTGCGCGCGCGTGAGCCTCGGCACGATCAAAGAGGTGATCCGCCTAAACGACCTTCACACGGTCGAAGAGATCACGCAATATACCAAAGCGGGCGCGTTTTGCAAATCCTGTGTACGCCCGGGCGGACACGAGGAGAAGGACTACTATCTGGTCGATATTTTAAAGCAAACTAGAGAGGAGATGGAGCGAGAGAGGCTTCAAGCTCAAGCCGACGCGAGTGCCGCTAATAACGTGAAAGCGGGAGCGGAGATGAGCTTTGAGCAGTTAAATTTAATCGGTAAATTTAAAGCGGTCGAAGGAGTGCTTGACGAGGATATCCGTCCGATGCTTCAGATGGATGGCGGCAATCTCGATGTCATCGACATTAGGCCTGCAGATGACGGCAAAACCGATATCTACATCCGCTATCTGGGTGCCTGCAGCGGCTGCGCCAGTAGCGCGAGCGGCACTTTGTATGCGATCGAAAATGTTTTGCAAGAAAGCCTAAGCCCGAACATCCGCGTAATGCCAATCTAAGCATAAGCTCTTAAAATTTCAGTAAAATTTCGGCGCCGCCTCTTTGCAAAACAGCAACCAAAAAGCGGCGCCGTTTTAAATTCTAAATAAAACTATTCATCAAATTTAGCCAAAAAACCTAAGCGAAATTCCTAATTTTAGCTGAGTATAATCTCTTTTCATTTATAATTAGCCACCAAATTCCACGTAATAGATTAAGGAGAAAAGATGAAAATACTCATTGCGGCGGCTTTACTTTGCGTATCTCTTTTTGCAAATAGTTTGGATGAGATCAGAAAAAGCGGCGTCATCCGCATAGGCGTATATAATAACCAGCCTCCTTTCAGCTCCCTTACGGACGGCAAATTCGTGGGTTTTGAAGCGCAACTGGCGGGCAAAATCGCTAAAGATATCTTCGGCGACAATCCAGGCAAGACTAAATTTATCCATATCGCGACCGATAGAAGGATGAACGTTTTAGAAAAAAACGAAGTCGATATGGTCGTAGCTACCTTTACTCCGACGCCTAAACGCGCGCAGAGGGTGGACTTTTCGGATCCGTATTTTAAGGTGCAGGTGGGTATTTTGGCACACGCAGACGATAATATCACGAGCCTAAGCCAGCTTTACCAGCGAAAAATTTTCGTCATAAAATACTCGCCCATCCACAACTTTTTAGCAAAAGAGGGGTTTAGAAAGAATTTGAAATTTTGCAAGAGCTCGGCGAAGTGCTACCACGCATTTAAAAGGACGAAAAACGCCGTGCACGCCGACGATAACCTCATCTTAAGGGCGTATGCGATCATAGATAATAAAACCAAAGTCGCGCTTGACGGGCTCGGTAATCAAACCTTCAATGCCATCGCCGTACAGAAGGGCAATAAAGAGCTTTTGGATTTTATGAAGAAAGTGAAAGGAGAAACCAATTTTTTACTTGGTTATCCTAATGAAATAAAAATGAGTTATGAAGATGAAAAAGAATACATA
>CALHQN010000178.1 GCA_938036585.1 uncultured Campylobacter sp. | reverse complement strand
TTTCGTAATCG
The DNA here is from genome assembly GCA_938036585.1 of uncultured Campylobacter sp. Classification (GTDB taxonomy): domain Bacteria; phylum Campylobacterota; class Campylobacteria; order Campylobacterales; family Campylobacteraceae; genus Campylobacter_B. The sequence goes on along the minus strand of CALHQN010000178.1, from coordinate 3,910 downwards.
GCTGGGGCAGCCCTTTTGACCCTGATTTTCATACGTATAGAATTTTCGGAGGCTTTGCCGACGTAGATAAAAATGAAAACGGCTGGAACTATAGCCACTATAGCGACGAGGCCGTCGATAAGGCTCTAAAAAGCGCAAGAAGCACTCAAAATATGGATGAGAGAAAGAAATTCTACAAAGAATTTCTAAAAGCGATCCACGATAATCCTCCTTTTGTTTTTATGGCTTATCTTGATTTTCCGCTCGTTTATAACAACGAAATTTCAGGCATTAAAACAAGAAATTTGGGGCATCACGGCGCTGGATTTTTGTGGAATATCCACGAATGGCAAAAGCAAGTTAAATAGTTGAAAAATTTAATCTTTAAAAGAGTGGCGTCGAGTTTGGCGCTGCTCTTTTTTCTATCTTTGATCGTTTTTCTGCTGATTTTTATCCTCCCAGGAAGCGTCACAGACGCTATGTTTTCGTGCCCGGAGGCGGTGAGCGAGAGCGTAAAAAGACAGATCGAGATAAATTTGGGCTTAGATAAAAATGCATTTTTACAATACTTCTCGTGGATCTTTGCATTTTTGCAGGGAGATTTCGGGCTATCCTTGATAAGCGGCGAAAGCATTTCCGCCATCATCGCAAAAAGGCTCCCAAACACCATCGCCCTATCTCTCGCATCATTTTTTTTCATAAGTCTGTTTTCGCTTATCTTGGGCTTTATTTGCGCTATTTATAAGAATAAATTTATAGATATTTTTATAAATGTCATAACTTTTCTGCTCTCCTGTTTGCCGCATTTTTGGGTTGGGCTTGCTTTTATTCTCGTTTTTAGCCTGATTTTAGGGCTTTTTCCCAGCTCGGGAGTAAATGAGATCAGCCAAAGCGGGATTTCGCTCAAACACCTATTTTTGCCGCTTTTAAGCGTGGTTTTGCCACATCTTGGGCTTAATATTAAATTTATCAAGGACACCTTTTTAGAGAGCTTAAGCAAGGATTTTATCCAAGCATCTTACGCAAGAGGGCTTGAAAAAAGCAGAATTTATCTTCTGGCATTTCAGGACGCCCTGCCCGTTATAGTACAGTATCTAGGAACTCTAATGGGAGGTATTTTTGCAGGATCATACGTAGTCGAGAGCGTATTTTCATACCCGGGCATCGGCGAGCTTGCGATAAGTTCGGTCGTCTCAAAAGACTATCCGGTAGTCATTAGCGTGGTGCTGCTTAGCGCCATTTTTGTTATATTGTCAAATTTACTGGCGCAGATCATCGCAATTATGCTCGATAAGAGGAATTTATGAAAATTTATAAATTTTTCTTAGCGATTTTTGCGTGTTTTGTTATCTTGGCGGTTTTCGCTCCGTTTTTTGCGCCGTTTGATCCAAATTTTAGCGATTTTCAAAACGTAAATTTAGCCCCGAGCCAAACTCATATTTTCGGAACGGATTTTATGGGTAGAGACCTGTTAAGTCGCGTATTTTACGCTCTTAGGACATCGCTTATCGTAGGGGTCGGAGCAAGTTTAATAACCACCCTCATAGCCTCTTTTTACGCCTACATAGCAACGCTTAATTCAAATTTTATAAAAGAGCTTTTCGATAGGCTGATAGATGCGTTTTTGTCCCTACCTAGCATTATATTTATCATGATCTTTTCATCGATTTCCGGCGGCAGGCTATTTACGATTATCCTTATAATCGGGCTTTGCTCATGGATGCAAAGCGCAAAGGTTATTTTAGGCGCTCTTAAAACGATGCTTAAGAGCGATTTTATAGCTCAAGTTAAAATAAACGGAGCGACGCATTTTAAACTTATATTTTTTGAAGCGCTTCCAAATTTAAAGGCTCTGCTTTTTACGCTTTTTGGCATCAACGCCGCGCACGCGATCGCTATGGAAGCGACGCTTAGCTTTTTCGGAGTGGGGAGCGATCTGTCCGCGATCAGCCTAGGGCTCATGCTAAACGAAAGCACGCAGGCTCTATTTATGGGCTCTTGGTGGGTCGTGCTTTTCCCCGGGGCGGTGCTGTTTTTGCTCATACTCTCTTTTGCGATTTTAAGCACAAGCTCAAACGGCAAGGGGATAAAAATATGATCGAGATAGAAAATTTAAATCTAAATTTTAAAAATAGGCCGATTTTATCAAATCTTGATTTTAGCCTCGCTCAAAACGAATGCGTCGCAATCACCGGAAATAGCGGCTGCGGAAAGTCGATGTTTGCAAAGGCGATGATAAGGCTTTTTGATGACGACTTTAGCCTTAGCGCCGATAAATTTAAAATTTGCGGCAGAGATATTTTGGCTCTTAATCAAGACGAGCTTAGAGAGCATAGGCGAAATGTCTGCGCTCTGATCTTTCAAAACAGCCACGGCTCCTTTCATCCCATGCTAAACGTAGGCGATCATTTCAATCTCTATCTTAAAAAAACTATGGAAATAGGCCTTATTAAAAAAACGGCTTTCGAGTATTTTGCGAAATTCGGCTTTGACGACGCGAACACGCTTTGGCATAAATTTTCTTATGAGCTAAGCGGCGGGGAGGCGAGCAGGGTTCAGATAGTTTTGGCGCTTTGCCTGAAGCCCAAAATTTTAATATGCGATGAGATAACAAGCTCGCTTGATACTCTAAACAAAAGAAATATTATAAATATGCTAAATTCTCTCAAGCGCGAGATCGGCATTATCTTTATCACTCATGAGCTCGGGCTTATCTCGCATCTGACGAGTAGAATTTTAAATCTCAAAAACGGAAAATTTCAATGATATTAGAGGTTAAAAACATATCGAAAAATTTTGAATTTAGAGAGCATTTCGGGCATAAGCAGATCTGTTTAGAAGTGCTAAACGGCATTAGCTTTAATCTCGAAAGCGGCGAGAATTTATCCATCCTAGGGCAAAGCGGAAGCGGCAAAAGCACTCTGGCTAAAATTTTGGCTCTAGTTATAAAACAAAGCGGAGGCGAGATATTTTTTGAGGGCAAAAATCTATCAAATTTAAACCAAAACGAGGTTTTACGATGCAGAAGCAGGATCCGCCTCGTGATGCAAAATCAAAAACTATGCCTAAATCCCGCCCTTAAAATCAAAACCCAGATTAAAAACATAAAAAATTATCTTAAACTAAATTTTGATGATGAGCTTGTAGGCTCGCTTTTAAAAATGCTAAATTTGCCCGCAGAAATTCTAGCTAAGCTCCCGCATCAAATCAGCGGCGGCGAGGCGGAGCGTGTAGGTATGCTAATAGCTATGCTCTCAAATCCGAAACTCCTGATCCTCGATGAGATAACGAGTGGGCTTGATTTTGAGGCGAAAGAGAAGCTTTTGGATATGCTTTTGACGCTTAATAAAAGCATAAATATCATATTTATAACCCACGATTTGATGAGCGCAAGAAGGGTTGCGGGCAAGGTTTTGCTGCTCGAAAAAGGAAAGCAAATTTTCTTCGGCGACTTTGAAAACATTAAGGAGTGTCCTAAATTTTTAGAGCTTTCGGAGGCTTTGAGTTATTAAGCGCTGCGCGATGTTCGTGTGCAAAGAGTGGGTGCCTTAATATCCCGATACGCCGCAAAATTTTAATGCATTGCGGCAAAAAATCTTAAAAGCATCCTTTTTGCTCTCTTTTAATTCCTACGCGTAGCCGCCTGCCTTGGATTTTGATCATTTTCCTTCCTTTTAGATTCGTTTGGATATAATTTTTCCAAAAAATAGGTATCAAACGGCACCAAACTGTCAAACATAGATTTTTTAACCCAAAAACAAAGTGAAAGGAGACATTATGTCAGTTGAAGAAGATATTGATATTCTGTTTATAGATGAAGACTATGTAAATATCGTACCGCAGGATCTGCTAGAGCGCGGTATACGCCTAAGAGAGGAGCTCGGATTTTATGATATCGCTTGGAGATTCGACGATGTAATGGAGGTGCTTA
>CALHQN010000177.1 GCA_938036585.1 uncultured Campylobacter sp. | reverse complement strand
AATACGTCTACGTATTTAAACTCCGCGTAATAATTGCGTCCGGGCGCCGGATTATAGACGTCCGCGCGTAAATTTTGGTTGTAATTATACTCCTCGTCAAAGACGTTTTTGACTCCGGCGCTTATCAAAAACCCGCTTGCGAAGCGATACGCAGCGCCCAGATCTACGATCGTGCGCGAGTCGATCCTATCGTGGTTGGCGTCGTGCGATGATGAGAAATATTTAAAATCGCTCATCAGCGTTAAATTTCTAATCGGCTCGTAATCGATGCCCAAAACGAACTTCGAGCGCTCCACTAGCGGAACCTGCTTGCCTTTATCCGCACCGGATTGGATCTTGGCGTCCACGTATGAAAAGGTCTCGCTGAGCTTTAAATTTGAAAGCAGACTTTGCTCCGCATAAAGCTCCACGCCCTTGCGGCGCGTCTCGTCGATATTGATAAAATGCCAACCGTCGGTGATCGAGCTGCCCAGGGTTTCGTTTACGATCTCGTTTTTCGTATCGGTCCAAAAGATCGTAGCGCTTACGTATTGACCGTAGATCAGATCTTTAAGGCCGATCTCGTAGGTTTTAAAGGTTTCGGATTTGAGGTTATTAAGCACATAAGGACCGTTGCGACCGAGCTTGTCGATGAGCTGATTAGGACCCGGCGAGATATAGCCGCGCTCAAATTTAAAATATAGATTGCCGTCTTTGGAATAATTAAAATTCGGCGTAATCTCAAAAGCGTAGTTGTTTTTATGATCGCTTACTCGGGTACTATTTTGCGTCTGCGAGATTATGTTTCCCATCCTTTTTATAGTAGTCGAAACTCTGCGATTTACTTTGTATTCGGCGCGCTCAAACCGCCCGCCCGCACTAAGCGAAAACAGATCGGTGAAATTGTGCTTTTCTAAAGCATAGACCGAGTGGGTAAGCTTTTGCATATCAAAGATCGTAAGCTGCGAAAGGCTCATCATAGGATTCATCGGAGTGGTAAAGTCAATCTTGCGAAAGCCTTTGTTTTTAAGATAATCATATCCCGTTATGAACTCACCGCTGTCGTAGTCGAGCTTGCCTTTTAAATTTGCCCCCTCTTTGCGGTCTTTCATCACAAATCCGCTCTGAATGATCCTGATATCTTGATAATAAGGATGCAAATTTGCTTCGATTTTATCGCCGAATTTTACCGTGTAGCCGAAATCGAAATTTGCCCGCGTACTTTTGGTAAAAGTCCGTTCACCTCCTTGCTGGCGGCGATCCGCTCTCAGCTCGGCAAGCCCTAAGCTCGGCACCGAATAGGTTCTGGCGCGATAAAAACTCGGATCGAAAGAGATGCTTTGATCGTCCGAAATTTTATAATGCACCCCGAGCGAGCCGTAATAGCCGGTATTTTTCTCGCCCTTGCGGTATCCGCGCTGCTTAAAGCCCTTTACGGCGGTTTTTAGAAACAAATTCTCGCTCACGTTGCCGCCGAGCCCTAAATTTAGATCATTGTAATTATACGACGCGATCTTGGTCGAGATATTGGCGTACGGGTATCTGGCTCCCTTTTTCGTGATGATATTTATCACGCCGCCACTGGTGCCGCTGCCGTATAGCACGCTACCGCCGCCCGGGATGATCTCCACGCGCTCGATATCTTCGATCGGAATGAGATCGATCGGGATGCTCGTCGGCGTCGTGTCGATCATATTGAGCGCGACTCCGTTAAGAAGGACTTTGACGGAGGTATTTGCCTTCTGGCCCTGTCCTCGCAGATCGACCGTATCGCCGTGAAAGCTAACCCCCGGCGCCTTTTCTAAAATTTCGCGCAGATCGCGGTAGCCGCGGTTTTCCATATCCTCCGCGGTGATGACCGAGACGTTGCGAACCTCGTTTTTAAGCATATCTTCAAAGCCCGTTGCGGTAACTACGATGGTGCCCAGCCTCGTGGCGTTCGCGCCGGAAGCGCTTTTAGGGGCTGCGGAATTTACGGCTCCCGCGCCGGGCGCGCTGATATTTTCGGACGTAGCGTTGTTTTCGGCTCCGTTTAGTTGTAAGGCGGCGCACAAACTTAGCGCGATCGCGGCATTTAAAAGATAAAATTTCTTAAACATCACTATCCCCTATTCAAAATTAAGATTTTGCGAATGATTTGCAAATTTGTGAAATAAAAAACGTTTTTTATTATTAGGAGATGTTATTATGAAATTAACTAAGAAAAGGCAGCAAATACTTAATCTTGTACAGTCTTCAGACACTCCAATAAATGCCAAGTTTTTAAAATCAAAAGTGGATTTTGACCTATCGACAGTTTATCGGGCTTTGGAATTTTTAGAGAAAAATAATTATAT
>CALHQN010000176.1 GCA_938036585.1 uncultured Campylobacter sp. | reverse complement strand
AAAATCTTCGTATTCAAAGAGCACTTAATATAGAAAGTCTCTGAAATAGGACTTTATAAATTAAAATTTAGCCGTAAATTTATCGCTTTTTATCTCGTTTTGATGGATTGAAATTTTATATTTAATGCAGCGGATTTTTGCCGAGGGCTTGCCGTTTAAGAGTAAATTTCAAAGCGGCTTGAAATAAACTCTAAAGCGGCAAAGAATTCGAAATAAATTTGCCGCTTATTTTTTTCGCAGTAGGTCTTTTAGGCTCGCTTCCACGTCCTTGCCGCGCAGTATTTCGTAAACCTCGGTAGCGATCGGCACGTAAATTTTATGTTTTGCGGCCAGGCGGATGACGGCGCTTGCGGTGTAGACGCCCTCGGCGACCTCGCCCAGTTCGCTTAGAATTTCATCCAGCTTCTTGCCGCGCGCAAGCCCCAAGCCCACGCGGTAGTTTCGCGAAAGCACGCTGGATGCGGTCAAAAACAGATCGCCCACGCCGCTTAAGCCCAAAAAGGTCTCGTCGTGCGCGCCGAAAAATTTACCGAAACGTGCGATCTCCACGATGCCGCGCGCGATCAAGCTTGCTCTGGCGTTGGCTCCCAGCTCCAGCCCGTCGCAAACGCCGCTAGCAATGGCGATCACGTTTTTGTACGCGCCGCAAATTTCGGCTCCCGCGACGTCGCCCGAGACGTAGGTTTTGATATAACTCGGAAAAGCTGCCGCAAACTCCGCGGCCAGGCTCTCGTTGCGCGAATTGACGACCAGCGCGCAGGGAAGTTTTTTCATCACTTCACTCGCAAACGACGGGCCCGAAAGGAAAGCGAGGTTCGCCCTTGAGACGTGCGCTTCAAAAATTTCGTTTAAAAACCTACCGCTTGCGGCGTCGATGCCCTTGGACGCAACTAGAATTTTTTGGCCTAAATTTATAAAATTTTGATCCAGCCACTGCGCGGTCTGCTGCGCTGCGAGCGCGAAAACGAGCGCCTCGCAATCAAGCGCCTCTTTTACGCTTACGAAATTCACAAGCTGCCTAGGCGTGCGCGAAGTGATGACGCATTCGTTTTTCACGCTTAGCGCGTCGCAAAGCGCGCTGCCCCATTTGCCCGCGCCGATAACCGCGATTTTCATTGTAGCCCTTTCGATCTGATTTATAAAATTCCGCAAAACTTGCGCCGGATATTTGAGCGATCCGTTAGCGCTTTTAACCGCGTCTAAATTTATCGCGCGGCTTTGTGTTAAATTTGCAAGGCGGTTTGCCGAAATTTAACCCGCCTGCGAAAATTTAAACTTCGCTTGCCGCGACGTAAAATTTTATCCGGTTTCTCGCCGCGCGCGAGCAGGTAAATTTCACCGCGCCCGCGCGCACTAAATTTATTAAATTTAATCCACTCGTGCCGCCCGCCGTAGGTAAAATTTTACTCATTATACAGCTGGCTAATGCGCGCCGCCCTGCCCGCTCGAGCAAGCTTTTATCAAACACCGCTTTACCGCGAAGCGTGTCCGCAAAGCGCAGATCCAATTTCGCGCGAGCCATAAAATTTAGAAATTTTATCTCTAAATTTCATCTATCGCATACGCCGCGCCGCCTTTAATTCGCCGTTTGCTGCCGCAGAAGCTGCGAAATCAGCCCAGCTTCTGTTTCAGAAGCTCGTTCACCTTCGCGGGGTTAAACGCGCCCTTGCCCTCTTTCATCACTTGACCTACGAAGAAGCCGAATAGCTTGTCTTTGCCGCCGCGATAGTCCGCGACCTTGTCCTCGTTTTGGCTCATCACGCGCGCTATGATCTCCAAAATCGCGCCGTCATCGCTTACCTGCCTCAAGCCCAGCTTATCGATGACCGAGCTTACGGCCTCGTCGTGCTCCATTAGATAATCAAGCACCTCTTTGGCGGCCTTCTGCGACACTGCGCCGCCTTCGATCGCGCTTAAAAGCTCGCTCATCTTCGCGCTACCTACGGGCGAATCCTCGATCGTAACGCCGTTTTTGAGCCTGCCCGCAAGCTCGACGGTAAGCCAGCTGACGCAAAGTTTAGGCTCATGTCCCGCCGCGATCAGATCCTCAAAAAATCGTGCGTTTTCGTAGGTCGAGATTATGATCTCGGCGTCTTTTTCTTTAACGCCCAGCTCGCGGACGTAGCGGGCCTTTTTCTGATCGGGCAGCTCGGGGATCTGCCGCGCAGCAGCCAGCATCTCGTCATCCACGATCACGGTTAGCAGGTCGGGATCTGGGAAATAGCGATACTCGGCGCTGTCTTCTTTACTACGCATCGGTTTGGTGATAAACTTAGCGGTGTCGAAAAGGCGCGTTTCTTGCACGACCTCTTGATCATATTTGCCGTCCTGCCACGCTTCGATCTGACGCTCAATCTCGAACTCGATCGCCTTTTGGATAAATTTAAAGGAGTTTAAATTTTTAATCTCCACGCGCGTGTAGAGCTTTTGCTCGCCTTGCGGACGGATGCTGACGTTTACGTCGCAGCGAAACGAGCCTTCCTGCATATTCGCGTCGCTGATATTTAAAAAGCGCAAAATGCTGTGGAGTTTTTTTAGATACGCGACCGCCTCGTCCGCAGAGCGCATATCCGGCTCGCTTACGATCTCCAAAAGCGGCGTGCCGGCGCGGTTTAGATCGACGAGGCTACGCGAGCTTTCGTGATTATTTTTGCCCGCGTCCTCCTCCAGGTGCGCGCGCGTGATGCCGATGCGCTTGCTCTGTCCATCCGAGGCTATAAAAAGCTCGCCGTGCTCGACGATCGGGATCGTCCACTGCGAAATTTGATACGCCTTGGGAAGGTCGGGATAGAAGTAGTTTTTGCGGTCGAATACCGACTTGCGATTGATCGTCGCATTGACGGCGGTGCCGAAGCTGATGGCTTTTTTAACCGCCTCCTCGTTTAGAACGGGAAGAGCGCCGGGAAGCGCCAAGCAGGTCGGGCAGACGTGCGAATTCGCCTCATCGCCGAAGCTCGTGGGGCAGGAGCAGAAAATTTTAGTTTTGGTATTTAGCTGGCAGTGTACCTCCAGGCCGATCACGGTTTCAAACATTAACTTAACCTTTTAGAATAAAAATTTCGCGTAATTTTACAATTTTTTGCTTTAATACTCGCTTGTAGCGGCGCACGGCGCGGCTAAATTTTAAAATTTAATCGAATAGATTTCTATTCGCCGCCGCGAAGGAGCTTTTCTTTCAGATCGAAAACATCAACCATCAAGCAGGTGATGATGACGCAGATCACGCCGGGAGCGGTGCAGATGAAGAGGAATTTTAACCCCAAAAAATAAAATGACGGATAGGCAAAAAAGACGAATGCGCCGACGAAGATCAATCCGAACGACGCACCCACGAGGAAGTATAAGAAATTTCGCTTAAAATTAATGCTCATCGACGATCACGGCGCCCGCTAAATAAACGTAGCTTAAAACCATGAAAATGAAAGTCTGCAAAATCGCCATAAAAGTAAGCAGCGCAAACGGCACCATCGGCACTAGCGCAGGAGCGAGAGTAAGCATAACGAGCAGGAAGGTATCGTCGCCTTTGATGTTTCCGAAAAGTCGGAAAGAAAGCGATACGACGCGCGAAAAATGTGAGACGATCTCTATGACGAACATAAACGGCGCTAGGATTTTCACCGGGCCCATAAAGTGCTTTAGATAGTTGATCACGCCGTGCTCGCGAACGCCCTCAAAATGGTAGTACAACCAAACGCAAAGCGTAAGCGAAAGGGTTAAATTTAGACTCGCGCTCGGCGACTCAAAGCCCGGCACCAAGCCGATAACGTTACTAAAAAATATCACAAATCCCAATGTTGCGATTAGCGGAAGATATTTTTTGGCTTGTTCCTCGCTGCCCATCGCATCCTTACCGATCGTTAGTACGCCGCTTAGGTAGGCTTCGGCGATGTTTTGCATGCCGTGTGGTACAAGCTGAAGTGAGCGAGTGGAGCAAAGCGCGACGGCTACGATGATAGCGACGACCAAAAAGAAGTAAAAAAGATAGATAAAAGTGTGGTCGTAAGAAATTAAACCGCCGAAAAGAAAGATGTCTTTTAGCATAAAAACCCTTAATCGTTGAAATTTGAGGCGTATTTTACCTTTTTGTTCGTTAAAGTATATTTAAAGTTTTTGATCTTGGGCGAAATTTATATCGCGAATATAACGCCAATTTGGGCAAACCATCGCACTTGATTTACCGTGTAGATGACAAAATGAAATTTTGATATGTAAAACAGCATAGACAGCTCAGGCAGTTGTAAATAGGGTGACGCGGATGAAATTTAACTCAACCTCGCGCTTCTTGAGAGTTTTTAGGAGATATCTTGCTTAATCTACCGAGACGAGCGTTCATATTTTTTATAGACCTACCACTTTTTATTGTGTCTGAGACTGCCGTGAAGGAAATTTTATAGTTGCTCGTATAGAATTTAGGCTGCTAGATTATTTCGAGCTCCATCGGAGTAAATTTACACAGCACTAAAATTTGCATTTTTAGGGCCATGTTCGGTAGGAAGTTTATATTTTTATCGCTTAAAATCTGTTAAATAATAAAGCGGTCAAAGCGCTAAAACACGCAAAGTTCGCCTTTTATAAAAACTTAAAAAGAGCTTTATCGACATAGCGAAAGGTAAAATTTTAACGCGAGCTACAAATTTCAATCCATCGCCCGCGCAAAGTATCTATGGCGCAAACCCGCCTAAATTTAAAATTTTAGACAAGAGGCTCTGCCCGAGCAGGTGCAAAAATAGCAAAATTTGATCTTTTACTTCTAAATTTTAAATCTCGCGCAGTGTTCACCTGCAAACAAGCCCTCTGCGAGTTTAATCGTTGCTCGATAGCTTGCTTGTGCAGGCCGTGTTTCATCTCCACACAAGCCCTTCGTAGGGCGCGCCTTCGCAAACGTATTTCTTGATCTGATTAGCTTCGCGGCGGATCACCTGCCGCCACGTGAGATCGCGACCGCCCAGCGAGATCGTTTCGCCAAGCCTTGCGATCATCTTTAGCTCGATCTTTTGCACGGCGTCGTTGCTAAATTTTATCCGACCGGCGTCGGTTTGGAAGTCCTTTGCGGTGATCTCCTTTTTATTTAGCATGCTAAAAATCAGCGTATCGCCCAAAATCGGCTTAAAAATCTCGGCAAGATCGAGGTGCAGGCTCAGCGCGCGGTAGTTTGGCTCGTGCAAAAAGCCGATGCGCGGATCAAGCTCGGTTTTGTAAATTTCGCTGAGGCAGACGTTATAAATGCGCGTATTTACGTAGCTTATGAAGCTGTTGATTTTATCAGCGGGCGGGCGCTTGGAGCGAACGGTAAATTTAAAGCTTTTTTGATCCGCGATTATCTCGTTCCATTTTTCGTAGTATAACTTTTGAAACGCCCCTTCCACCGCCATTATTGCAGGCACGTCCTCTGCGGCGTTTAGCGCCTCTATGTGGGGCGAGACGTCAAATTTCACGCCGTATCTTTTGCAGTTTGCCGCGTCGTTTAGGATGTGCGCGCGAGTGATCTCGCGGGCGATGTAGGCACGTTTAATGGGATCGTCAAAGGCGCGGACCTGATTTAGTAGCACAAAGCCGCTTTTATTGACCGAGTTTGAGGTGTTTGGATAAAAGTTGCCGCGAAAGCTCTGATATGGGCTAAAAACGTGCAAAAGGACGTTGTTATCGGCCAAAAACGCCATAGTGTAGGTATCGATCTGCACTTTTGCAAGCACGTAAATTTCATCGATCGCATTTATCGGCAAAATTTTACTAGCGACGACCGCGCCTGCATCGTCAAATTTATCAAAATAGATATTGTTATTTTGCCTGCGAAGCCTGCCTGCGCTCAAAATAAAATGCGTCCTATCGCTTTTTTGCATCTTTTTTCCTTAAATTTAGCCGGGATTTTAAGTGTCGCCGTCAAATTCGGCAAATTTACGCGAGCAAATTTAACTAAACAGCGCGCCGCTTTTATCCTGTCCGATGACTATACGCTTGGAATACTTCAGCGAATTAAACGTGTAAATCACGATAGAGTCAAGCTGCGTAATGCACTCTTTTTGCAGCATTGCGCTTAGTTTTTTAAAATCGCTCTCGCGGATTTCGCCTTCAAAAACGGAAAACTGCACGCGCGGCAAGAACTTCTCGACCGCCTTTCTGATGTGGCTTGCGTTGTTTTTCTCTTTTTGCTCGGCGCCGGCGATGTAGTAAAATAAAATCACGTACATTTTTCTAAATTTTAACTTGCGCAATATCCGCTATAGGCGCAGTTTGCGCAAAATTTGCCCTGCGTAAATTTCGGCGGTCGCTCCAGATTTACGAGAGCCGTTATTTCGCTTAAAATTTGCTCGATCAGAGCGAAATTTTCGCTGCTGTCATCCACTAAAATCACCTTTTTACCGCTGATTAGTTTGCCTTTTACCTCTTTTAAATTTAAGCCCGTTTTTAAAAGATAGATATAAAAAAGTAGCTGCATCTTACCCGCAAGCTCGTTTTTTAGGCTCTTTTTGTATTCGGTGACGAGGTAATGTCCGCGCTGCTTGGAAAGTTTGTCGAATTTTAAATTTGAAAATGCAAAGTCCTGCAAATCGCGCTCTTTGATCTCCGCTAGCGCCTTGCCCATCAGCACGTTTTCATCCTCCTGATCGGCGTGGATATGGTGCGCGTAAAGCCACGCCTCGCGCTTGCAAGTGACGTAATAATTTACAAGCGTGCCGGTGATTTGGTCTTTGCAAAACATTAGTCGAATACCTCGTCCGTGATGTCTAAATTCGTATCTTTTTTGAGCCCGTAATCTGCGCTATAAAAATAAGATGAGCCAAATGGCAGATAAAACATATCTTTTAGCCCGTTTATTTGCTTTAAATTGGGCGTCAATTTCTCTTTATCTTTAAACGTTACGTTTATGCTAAATTTCGACAACTTTCTGATGTGATTTTTTAAAATATCTCGTATCGTAAATTCGTTATTTTGGCTATTTTTAATTTCGACAATCTTAGCTTCAAAATCCTTGATAAAATTTTCTTCGGGCTCGATTATTAGCGTCTGCTTGTGATTGTCCTTCATAACTTCTTCGATTTTTTGATTTATATTTTCGAACTCTAGCTTTTTTATCTCGCTTTGTATATATAAATTTTCCAGTTGATCGCTGATTTTTTGAAAATACAAATTTGAAATTTTTAAAATTTCGCTCTCTCGCACCTCTCTTTGCCTAAAATTCTCCAAAATAGTTCCGCTTACTTTATACAAATCGCCGTAGATAGATTTTGTAAATTTACTTATTTCGGGAAAGACGTATAGCTCGCCGCGGATTTCTCCAAAATGCCTATTTACGCGGCCTGCGGTCTGTATGATCGAGCTAATGGGCGCAACTTCGCGAAATCCAACGTCAAAATCAAGATCCACTCCCGCCTCGATAGACTGCGTGGAAATTAGTAAAATTTTACTTGCAAGCGGATCATCTTTACTTTTATCTATTGCGCACCTTACCGCCTCGATAACGGCGCGTTTGTGATCATCATACATATATCCGTTTAAGCAAAAGCAGCTAAATTTATCTTTTAGTTTTACAAATAGCTCCTGCGCTTTTTTGATCGTATTTACGACGACGAGGGTATTTTTGTCCCTTGCGGTTCCGCAAATTTTCTCCAAAAGCCCCTCTTCGCCGCTTACGTCAAGCCATTTTATGACGTATCTATCCTGCTTTGAAAAATACTCCAAATTTGAAATTTCTTTGAAATTGTCACTTTTGATCACCGGCATCGTCGCCGACATAAATATAAAAATAGTGCCGAGCCGCTGCGAGATGATCTCGCAAAGCAAGATAAAATCTTTTCTAAATTTATATGGGATCGCTTGCGCCTCGTCGATGATAACGACGCTATTTTTGAGCTGATTAAATTGTATGATACACCCTACGAAACACCCCGAGCTTATCCAAAGCTGGTCTCTCAAATAAAAGTTTAATATCTCGGCTTGTTTCGGTTAAAATGTTTTCCGTGAGGTTCCTCGTTGATTAAATAGGGGTTCCCCCGTGCCAAAGATTTAAGGGCTTCACGGGCTTAATATAATTCGTTTAAAAATCTTAGTGCTTGACACTGAATACAAGAAAGAATTAAAAAGCCAAAACATTTTATAAACAAAGGGGTATCAGATGAAAAAAGTTTTCTTTGTCGGTGCTGACGTTTCAAGAGAAAAAATTGATTTTTGCTTTTTAACTTCCGTTGAAAATGCAAAACCTAAATTTGTATCGCTCCCTAACGATACGAATACAATCAAAGCTTATTTTCAATCATTTATC
>CALHQN010000175.1 GCA_938036585.1 uncultured Campylobacter sp. | reverse complement strand
CTCCTCTTTTGCCGAATTTATAAAGCCGCAGGTATTTACGATGATGACGTCGGCAGAGGCGACGTCGGGCGTGATCTCGTAGTTTTGCAGGCGTCCGAGCATGATCTCGGAGTCGATCAAATTCTTATTGCAACCCAGCGAGACTAGATGAAGCTTCGCCATCTACAGCCAGATATTATCGATCAGACGGGTTGTTCCGACTTTGGCGGCTACTAAAATGATAGTATCTCCCGACTTGATCTGCGAAATTTCATTAAATTTATAATCCACGAACGCTATGTAATCGACCGCCAGCGGCTCAAGCACGCTAAGCATCTTTTCGCGGATGATGTTTAGGCTGATCTCGCCTTTTTTAATAAGCGAGCTGGCATTTAGCAAGGAGCGCGAAAGCTTAAGCGCCATAAGCTTGCCCTCCTCGTCCAGATAGGCATTGCGCGAGCTAAGCGCCAGGCCGTCGCTCTCGCGCACGATCTCACAGGGCACGATGTTTATATCCATAAAAAAGCTCTTTACCATATTTTGCACGATGAAAAGCTGTTGGGCGTCCTTTTTACCCATATATACGTTGAGCGGACGCACGAGATTAAAAAACTTATTTAGCACCTTAAGCACTCCGTTAAAGTGCCCCGGGCGCGTCTTGCCCTCCAAAATTTCGCTTAACGGCTTAGGCGCGATAATACCGGGCTCACAGGAGCCGTAAATTTCATCTACGCTCGGGATAAAAAGCGCATTCACATCGAGGCTCTCGCAAATTTTAATATCGCCCGCTTCGTTTTTTGGGTAGCTGTTTAGATCTTCGCCGGGCAAAAACTGCGCCGGATTGAGGAATGCCGAGACGATTACGATATCGTTTTCGTTTCGCGCCCTTTTTATGAGGCTCGCATGCCCCGCGTGCAAAGCCCCCATCGTAGGCACGAAGCCCACGCTGCCGCTTGCCGCCGCTCTGAAGCTTTTTAGCTCCTCTACGCTTCTAATGATCTGCATTGTTCTCTCTTTTCAATATAAAATATTAAGGCTGGCAATTATATCAAAAAATATTAAAGGTATAAATTAAGCGCGAAAGGGCGGTCTATTTAGCGAGCGTTAATCAATAAGTACTAAAATCTATCGCGAGCTTTAGCTCTAAAACAAACTTCAAAAGGAGCGAAAATGGCTACTCAAGAGACAAATTTGGAGTCTTTGAAAAAGGATATCGACTCTTTAAAAGCGGATTTTAAAGAGATTATGAAGTCCATCAAAAATATAGGCGCAGAGCGTGCGGAGTCTGCTAAGGATAAAATTCTAGATCAGCTAAATAGCAATGAGATCAAAAAATATATAGATGATCTAAGGCTTAAAGGTAAAGACGGCATAGAAAGCGTGAATGACACGATAAAACAAGATCCGATAAAAAGCATCGCGATCGCTGCTGGCGTCGGATTTTTGCTCGCTTGGTTGCTGAAAAAATAATGGCTGGAATATCTGAATTTATAGTTTCGGTAGTAGAGCTCGTAGACGCTCAAGCTAGCGATATTAGGCGCTCTTTTTTAAAGAGCGCCAATTCGGTTTTACTAAATATAATTACGGGCGTGATTTGCATTATAGGCTTAGTTTTCTTTTTGCTAGGGTTGCACGCGCTTCTTGAAAAAACTATCGGAGAAATTTGGGCGTATTTTGCTTGCTCTATCGCAGCTTTTTTATGCTCTATTATCGTATATAAGGTGCTTTCGTGCAAAGCGAAATGACAAAAGAAAAGCTAAGACTAGTGGTGTCTATGCTTGAAGATAAAAAAGCCGATTGTAAAAAGTTAAAGCTAGAAGAAGCAAAGCTAAAACTGCTACTAAATGACCCTCTGCCCGATCTCTCGACGGAGCTTAAACTGATTAATCGCGGAAATATCAAGCAGGTTTTGATATCCCTAATAGATAAATGCTTCATAATGCCCGCCTTAAATAAAATTTTATAAACAACCTTAATCCAAAATATGTTATAATCACGCCAAAAGCATAAAAAAGGTTTTAAATTTTGGATAATTACGAATACACGGAACTTTTAAAAACCCTAAATACTAAAGTCGAAAATATTGCGGGCGTCGTAAAACCGGAGAACATCAAAGCGCGCCTAAAAGAGATTGAGGAGCTTGAAAACGATCAAAATCTCTGGCAGGACGTCGCAAAAGCAGGCGCCATCGGCAAGGAAAAAACTAAAATTTCAAATATCTTAAATAAATTTCTAAACGCCAAGAATGCCGTAGACGACGCAAAAGGCCTATATGAGCTGGCAAACTCTGAAAACGACGAGGAGACGATAAACTCGCTTTTTGCCGAGGCGGACGCACTAGAGGGCAAGATCATAAATTTAGAAATTTCCATGATGCTTAGCGGCGAAAACGACGATAAAAACGCTATCGTCAGTATCCATCCGGGCGCGGGCGGTACGGAGAGCAACGATTGGGCGAGTATGCTATACCGCATGTATCTGCGCTTTTGCGAGCGAGAGGGCTTTAAGATCGAGGTTTTGGACTTTCAAGAGGGCGAGGAAGCAGGTCTTAAGGACGTTAGCTTCATCGTGCGCGGCGAGAACGCCTACGGATATCTGAAAGCCGAAAACGGCATCCACCGCCTGGTACGCGTTAGCCCGTTCGATAGTGCGGGGCGCAGACACACGAGCTTTTCAAGCGTGATGGTGAGCCCCGAGCTGAATGACGATATCGAGATAAATATCGAAGAGAAGGATATCCGCGTCGATGTGTTTCGCGCAAGCGGCGCAGGCGGGCAGCATATCAATAAAACCGAAAGCGCCGTGCGTATCACGCACATCCCGACGGGTATCGTAGTAAACTGCCAAAACGATAGAAGTCAGCACAAAAACAAAGAAACGGCGATGAAGGTGCTAAAGTCCCGCCTTTACGAGCTTGAGCTGATGAAACAGCGCGAAAAGGACGAAAACGCGCCTAAAAGCGAGATTGGCTGGGGGCATCAGATCCGCTCCTACGTACTTTTCCCGTATCAGCAGGTCAAGGATAACCGCAGCGGCGAGGCGTATAGCCAGACCGACGCGATCTTAGACGGCGATATAAAAAGCATAATCGAAGGCGTTTTGATTTCACAAGCGAACAAATAAATTTTTTTGAAAGGATGAGAATGAGTGAAGATGGAATTTTGCTAGCGCTAGGATATAGCGTAAACGACGCGACGGTCGCGCAGCTGCGAGGAATTTTATCGAAGTGCGATTTTGAGGATAACGAGCTTGATCGCATCGTGGGGCTGAACGATAAGCTTAAAATTTACGGTGCGCATGTGGCTATGTCGAATTCAAACCCGTATTTTAAGATAAAAAATGACGCTACGAATGAGGAGCGCAAGACCGCTGTTGAGGAGATCATCAGCGCTTGGTCGGAAAAATTTAAGCTCAAGTTGCAAAAGGTCGCAGGCAAAGAAACCTATTACGTTTTGGGTCGCCAAATTTCAAAAAATTAAGGAGCAAAATATGAAAAAAATTCTAGCTTTGATCGCCGCCGGGGTGTTTTTGGCAGGCTGCGTTAGCAACGCGCCAAAGAGTGCGGTCGATGCGCCAAAGAGCGGCAAATATTCTTTCGCCGAGGTTCAAGACGGTATTCGCCCGATGAGCTTGCAAGGCAGCGTCGTACAAAGCGATGCGTGCAAAAACGGCAACGGTGCGATGTGCTTAAATTTCGCAGATTCTATGTATTCCAAGCGCGACTACGCCTCTGCCGCCAACGCCTACAACGCCGCGTGCACGCTCTCTCAGAACTTCCCTGCTTGCCAGAAGCTCGCAGCGATGTTTGAAAAAGGTGAAGGCGTGGAGCAAAATAAATTCAATGCCATTGACCTATACCGCATCTCGTGCTATTACGGCTACAAGGACGCGTGCGCAAATATGCGCCGCTTAGGCTACAACGGCTAAGGCTTTCAAATTTAAATTTTAAAATTCCATTCCGTAATATCGCGGGATGGAATTTGATACACGAAATTTTATTATCTAGCCGCAATAGCTAAAATTTTCCTTGCCTTCTCAATTTGTTCCATAACATGCTCCTTTAAAATTTAAATTTTCTAAATTCTATCTTTTCGTTGAAAATCGACATCGTGCGTTGCAGGTTGCTTATATCTTTTTGCATCGTTTGCATAAAATAATCTCTCAGCTGCAGATACTCGTCCTCAGTCGCTATCAAAATATTTAGTATCTCGACCTCAGCGTTTTCTTTATAAAGCACGAGCTGATCGTGAAGACCGAAAAAGCTGAGGCTGCCGTTAAGTAGATGCATATAGGCTTTGGTGGTCAAAATGGGAAAGTAAAAAGTAAAAATTATCGCCACGCCGTTGATCGGCTCTCCCGTCGCAAGCCAACCGAGCAAAAACCAAATAACAAGAAAAATTTTTATAAAAATTGGGATTTTTTATTTCCAGCTCCATCTCCAGTCAAAGCTCAAAACCATAGCGCCGATCTTATTTAACTCGAACGTTTTACGAATCTTATTTTTATTGTAATATAAAATTTTATCGTTATAAAACACGAAGTATGCGCCGTCTCTATTCATAAAATTTGTTACGAATACTACCAAGACCAAAGGAACAAGGCGAAACATTTTAATGTTTATGGGATTTACGATAGTGGCAAATGCAAGTGCTATTAACAAGCCTACCATAGTAGGAACTATAGAGTATTTCATATAGTCCTAATAAGTATGATCTTTGATGACTAGCGGATATTTGTCGTAATCTCTGACTTTGGAATTCTGCCACAAAGAGCCGCTGTCATTCGAGGTAAAATTTTGCTGCTTTGCGCTGTTTTCGCAGGCAGAATTCTGATCCGTTTCGGTTTTTAAATTTAAAGCGTCGGTAGCGAAATTAGGAGCTTTAGAATTCTGGGTTTCATAATTCGAGATTTCAGAATTCGGGAACTCAGAATTCGAGGCTTCAGGATTCAGAGATTCAAAATTTGAGACTTCAGAATCCTGGGATTCAAAATTTGAAACTTCGGAATTTTCAGTTTCAGAATTCTCAGTTTTGGAATTTTCGACATCAAGCTCCTCACTGCGGTTTTGCTTTGCACCGCCGCGCCGCTCATTCAATAGCTTTTTTAATTCCTCAAGCCTGCCTTGATCCATTCTTGCCCCCGATAAGGCGTTTTAGCCCCGTTTATTTTTCCTCGCGCTTTTCATCGCCGCTAACTCCTGCGCCAAAAATTCTCCCGTGTAGCTGAGCGTTTTTTTGAAATCTTTTGCGAGCTTTTCTGGGGTGCCGCAAGCGACGATCCGTCCGCCGCCCTCGCCGCCCTCGGGCCCCATATCGATGATGTAATCGCAGTTTTTGATGACGTCTAGATTATGTTCGATCACAAAGACGGAATTCCCAAGATCTACCAGATGGTGCAGCACCGCCACCAAGCGATCTACGTCTGCAAAATGTAGCCCCGTCGTGGGCTCGTCTAGGATATAGAGCGTGTTGCCCGTATCGGTGCGGCTTAGCTCCTTGGCGAGCTTGACGCGCTGTGCCTCGCCGCCGCTAAGCGTCGTGGCGGGCTGGCCTAGCGAAACGTAGCCGAGCCCGACGTCCGCGAGCGTCTTTAGCTTTTGATAAATTTTAGGCACGGCTTTGAAAAACTCGAGCGCCTCGTCAATACTCATCGCCAAAACATCGGCTATGCTTTTGTTTTTGTATAAAATTTCAAGCGTCTGCGCGTTGTATCTCGTGCCGTGGCAAACGTCGCAAACGACGCTGATATCGGGCAGGAAGTGCATCTCGATCGTGATCTCGCCCTCGCCCGCGCATTTTTCGCAGCGCCCGC
>CALHQN010000174.1 GCA_938036585.1 uncultured Campylobacter sp. | reverse complement strand
CCTCATCCGTTTTATAAAATTTTAATCCCCTTTCGTATAAAATGCATTAAAATTTCATTTATAAAGAGCTTCATTTGGATAAATTTAAAATAGCTTTCACCGTTTTTGCTTTGATCTTGGGTACGGATGCACTAAACGCAGCGGATAAATTTAGCTCCGCCGCACCGAAACCCATCCCAGATAGAGCGAATACACAAAGATCAACCTCCGATAAAACGTCCGCACAAAAATCTACTCAAAACCAATCAATAATGCAAAAATCCACATCCAATAAAATATCGGCACAAAAATCCACTCAAACTCAAAAATCCCTACAAAAGCTAACGTCCGATAAACAAAGTGGGCTCAATAAACAAACCCCGCCAAACGCTCAGAGTGCTTTGGAAAAATATCTCTCCACTCCCGAGACGGGCTCCAAACAAGATGTCTCGAAAAATCCAAGCAAAAACTCAAATTCCAAAGCCCCTATTAAAATTTACAGACTAGACAGATCAAAAATACGAGATATAAATCAAAAAAGATTGGACGGAGAGCTTGATTCAAATTTTAAAACGGGTCTAAGCTCTTTCTCCTTCGACGCCTTGTTAGAGCATACTTTAGCCAATTCTCCGAGTTTAAATTTGACCAGACTGGATGTGCAAAGCGCGCGCAACGAGCTTGAGTATCAAAAGGCCTCACGCTACCCAGAGCTAGGCATCAATGCCAATAGCGAATACGCTAAACGCTACGGCGCCCGCTACAACTCCGTGCAGATCGGCGACGATAGCCTAGTCTCGCAAAGCGGCTACGGAGATTCCGTCTCGCTTGTGCTGCGCCAAGATATATTTAAATTCGGTGCGGATGAGTTAGCGATCGAAGCTGCCGAAGAGAATATCAAACAAGCAGATCTTAAAAGATGCTCTTCGTATATGGACGGCTCGATTAAGCTTTTGGAGCTTTACGACGAGGCGCTCGGATATAAAAACAGAATAGAAATTTATGAGCGGTTAAAAGACGCCTACGAGATGCTTTATATCTATGAAAAGAGACTATCGGGCGCAGGAGAGCTAAGCAAAACAGCTCTAGCAGATCAAGCCATAGCATTGGCCGATACGAGTTATGAGCTATCTCAATTAGAACTAAACGCAAATAATGTTTTAAATAAAATTTACTCGCTTTCCGGAGTTAAAATTCCAAACGTGTTTTATCTTTCGGATCTAGGCGGAGCCAATAGTACCAACTCGGATTTCGTACCCTTTGAAGATAGCGTAATCGCTAAAGGATTTGATCATGAATTAGCCGCAAATGAGCTAAGTATGAAATCCGGGGAGAGACTTTATTATCCTACCGTTTCGCTCTACAGTAGATACGATCTGTACGGCAGCGATAGAGACGACTTTAGCCGCGCCGGAAAGGATGTCAAAAGACATGGATATAGAGCGGGGCTTACAGTGCATATGAGCCTGTTTGACGGAGGCAAGCGCGCCGCACAGATTAAAGAAAAAGAGATCAATAAAGAGAGGATTTTATCTAAAAAGGAAGAAGCTAGATTAGAATACGAAAAGCAAATCGCGGATCTTAAACTATTTCTATCCAAAAAGGACGAATACGATAAAATCCTATCTAATTCCTCTAAAATTTCAAAAGATATCCTAACTATGCAAAAAAGATTAAATGCCGGCAACGAAAGCTCAAAAATCGATGTTTTAAACTCTCTAATAGCTTCTTTAAAAAAGGAGTTAGCCCTAAGGGATCATGCGCAAAAAGCGAGCTTTAATATCAAAAAAGCGGAACTAATGTCTAGATACGGAAGGTGTGAGTAGGCCGCTTGGTAGCCAAGTAGATGGTTTCGCGGCTAGCCCAATAGATAGTTTAAGCGGCTATGGCGTTTTGACATAGCGTCTTGTATTTGGCTTTTAGACATTGCGTCACACGGTTTTAATAATTGTATTTCTCGGTTTGTATTCGGCTTTGGGCTTTATGTCTTGCTCTACTATATTTAATGTCTTGCCTCAATATACAAAAGTAAAATTTTTAAAAAGCATCGACGGCAAGCCGGTGGAATTTACCCCTACCGAGCTTTTCACGCCGAAAGAAAAGGCTCAGCTGCCCCTCGTGCGGCGCGGGATGTATGAGGTCGGCAACAACCCGGACGGAGGCACCGCCTATAAGCTCATCCATACCGCAGTAGTCCCTCTAGCGGTCAAGACGGGCACCGCACAGGTCGTAGGCATCTCACAGACCGCCAAAAAGCGAATGAAAGAGGCCGATATGGACTACTTCCACCGCTCGCACGCTTGGATGACGAGCTTCGGACCGTACGACAAGCCGCAATACGCCGTAACCGTACTAGTCGAACACGGCGGCGGCGGCGGAAGCGCGGCAGGGCCCGTAATAATGCAAATCTACGAAAAGCTCGCTCAGATGGGCTACATCGACGCCAACGCAACGACTAACAAAGACAGCACAAAGAAAACGAAGTAGAGCGGAATTTTAAAATTTTATCCGTCCTTCGCGGGCTTGGAATTTTATCTAGTCTTCATGGGTTTAAAATTTTAAAATTTATCCGCTTCCGTAAGTCTGAAATTTTAAAATTTCATGCAGGCTAGAGGTATAGAATTTATCTTGTCTTTAGGATTTGGAATTTTAAATTTCATACAACCCATGCCTCGTCTGCTTTAAATTTTAAAATTTAAAGCAGCTCGGTAACGTTAAATTTCAAAATTCTACCCAGTAATGGGCTTGAAATTCGACAAGGCTAAATAATTTTTAA
>CALHQN010000173.1 GCA_938036585.1 uncultured Campylobacter sp. | reverse complement strand
TAAATTTCACGGACTAGCGGGATTTTAGCGGAGTAAAACACAGACTCGATCTGCGCGGGTTGAAATTTAATGGCGAGAAATTTCATAAAGCGGCGAGGCAAGGCAAAATTTAACGCCATTGCAAAATTTCGATATTTCAAATTTTGTTTTCTATCTGGCTATCTCGGGGCGCGTGAGGGGTTTATGTCGCGGCGTAGCGTTAAATTTAAACCTCAATGCTGAGCAAAATTCTATGTCGTAAAATTTTATCTCGCCTGCAAATTTTATATCGCCTAAGAGCTCCGTGTATCCTTGGATTTTATGCCGAAAGTCGGTCTGCGCTGTGTTTGTGCCGCACACGACTAGGTAAATTTGAACCCGCAAGATAAATTTATCTCAAAGATTTGAAAAATTCTAAAATTTCGGCGCTAAATTTGATCGGCTTGCCGTCTTTTACGAAGGCGATCTTTACGTCTTGCGCGTATAAAAGCTCGCTAAAATCGACGTTTTTAATATCTTTGATCTTGTAAATTTCTTGTCGCAAAAGGGCGCTGGCGTTTTTGAGCGCGGCTAGGTTCGTCCGAATTTCAAGCGTATCGCCGAGGCGCGCGGGGCGGAGGAATTTAGCGCAAAGCTCGCTAACTACGAAGTGTGCGTCCGCGCTCGCGAAGTCTACTCCTGCCTGCATAAGCGCTTCGCTGCGCGCCCGCTCGCAAAATTTTATGTAGTTGGCGTGATACACGATGCCCTGCGCGTCGGTATCCTCGTAGTAAATTTTAATCTTCATCCCGCGCGTCTTTCGTCGCCGCGACATCTCTCGCAGCCAGGGCGGGAAGGATTTTTGCGAAAAACAGCACCGCTTGAAACACGATGATGAGTTTCATGCACCATTCGCTAGCCGCGTGGATTTGGGCAAATTCTGGCGTCATTGTCGCTTCTGCGCCGATTTTTTGGGCATTTATGACGTAGTCGGTAAAGTAAAGCACGAAAAGCAGGGCAAGTATGATATTTACGAGCGTCAGCATCAGGGTCGAAAGGCGCAAGCGAAAGGATTGCGATTTGTTGTTATTGAAATTTATCATCTCAAAAACGAGGCAGATGACCGAGACTGCGATGAGGATGCCGCCATATCTTGCGAAGATCTCGCTCATCAGCTGGCCGCTTTGAAAGTGCGATAGCACGCCCTCTCCAATAATCTGCTGCGGGAAAAATACCACGGGTGCGACGAGTGCGCCGAGCGAGAGCTCAATGCCGATAAGGGCTGCGATGATGAAGATATAGATAGAAAAAATTGCGCGCATAAAGATCCTTTTAAATTTTGATAAATTTTAAATCGGACGTGATTATAGCGAAATCTTATAATCGTGCGCTTAAGCGTTTTGCAAGCGGGTTTTATGGGCGAATGGGAGCGGTCGGCAGTCGCGATATTGCGACATATCGCGATATAATCAAATTTTAGTTTGGATGCGGTCGTTTGCGAAATTTATAAAATTTTTACGGAGGCTGGAGATGAAATTTGTCTCAGGCATGCTAAGCATAAAATTTCATTATAAAATTTTCAAAATCGTTTTTTAAAATTTCTCTTGCGTATTCAGCCCCCTTTAAGCATCGCTCTTGTATAATCACAATTCTGTTTCGCACCG
>CALHQN010000172.1 GCA_938036585.1 uncultured Campylobacter sp. | reverse complement strand
CCGCCGCAGATCAAATCCGCCCCGCTCGCTAAATTTAGCCACGCTTACATCAAATAGATTACCGGCACGATGGTCGGATATTTTTTGATCTTTCTAAAGATATGCTTGCGCACAGCCTGGCGGATCTTGCCCTCCAGCGCCCAGTGATCGAGCAAAAACTCATCTTTTAAATTTGCCAAAAACTGCTCGATGATGCCCTGCATCTCCTTGGTAAAGTACGCCGTTTGGTTCTCGGCGACGAGTCCGTAGGTGATGACGCGCGTCTGGATGAGCCTCTTTTCGTTTTTGTCGATCTGCGCGATGATGACTGCGACGCCCGCATCGGCTAAATTTTGGCGATGTTTGACGATCTCGTCGGAGATCTGCTTGTTGATCTGGTTGTCGATGAAGACCTTGCCCGTTTTGACAGTCTTGACGCGCTTTAGGTATTTTTCGCAAACCTCCATCTGATCGCCGTCGTTCATCAGATAGATATTTTTCTCCTCGATGCCGCACTCCATCGCGGTCTCTTTGTGCTTTACGATGTGGTTGTATTCACCGTGTACGGGTAGGAAAAATTTCGGCTTTATCAGGCGCAGCATGAGCTTTTGCTCCTCGATCGAGGCGTGCCCGCTTACGTGTATCTCGCTGAAGTCCTGATACGCGACCTTTGCGCCGCTTTTTAGCAGGTAGTTAAGCACGGTCGATACGCTGCTTTCGTTGCCGGGGATCGCCTTGGCGCTGATGATTACTTGATCGGTGGATTTGATTTTAATGTATTTGTGCTCGTCCGTCGCCATGCGGTACAGCGCGCTCATCGTCTCTCCCTGCGAGCCGGTGGTTACGATCAAAACCTCATTATCGGGGTATTTGGAGACCTGATCAGCATCGACGAAGATCTTTTTGTCTAAATTTACGTAGCCAAGCTCCATCGCGGTAAATAAATTTCGCTCCATGCTTCGTCCGATGACGCAGACCTTGCGGCCGTGTTTTACGCCGCGCTCAATAGCCTGATAGACGCGGTGGATGTTTGAGCTGAAAGTGCTCATTATCACGCGCCCCTTACAGCTCGAAAATATCGTATCAAAGGTCCTGCCTACGGAGTTTTCGGATTTCGTGATCCCCTCTTTGTGCGAGTTTGTACTATCGCTCATCAAAAGTATGACGCCCTGATCGCCGTAATGCGCCAGGCGGTTCAGATCGGTCGGGTAGCCGTCGATCGGAGTGTGGTCGATCTTAAAATCGCCCGTGTGGATGATAGTGCCCGCCTTCGTCGTGATCGCAAGCGCGCTTGCGTCGATGATCGAGTGCGTTATGTGGATAAACTCGACTTCAAAATCGCCGATCTGATAGAGCTGACGCTTCTGCACGGCGCGGAAGTAGCTGCGCTCGGCTTTAAGGCCGTGCTCTTCAAATTTATTGCTTATCATCCCCAGAGGAAGCGGCGTAGCGTAGATCGGGAATTGAAATTCTTTGAAAAAATACGGCATCGCGCCGATATGATCCTCGTGTGCGTGGGTGATGAGGATGCCTTTGATCTTATTTTTTATCTTGCGGACATAATCAAAATCCGGGATCAAAATATCGACCCCAAGCATGCTCTCCTCGGGGAAGCTCATGCCCACATCGACGATGATCGCGCTCGTGTTGGTCTCAAACACGGTCATATTCGCGCCAATCTCGCCTAGCCCTCCAAGCGGCGTGATGCGTATCGTATCGTCGCTGCGATTCGCATTTTTAAGCGGATGTAGACGCTCCTCGTGGATCAGCTTGTTTTGCGCGATCGCATCATCCATCGCCTTCTGCCACGGCTCATTGCCCGTGAGGCTCTTTGGCATATTTGAGCGCTTTTTGTGCTTTTTCTTTTTCTGCGAGTCCGAAGAGCTATCGTCCGCAGCGCTAGAATTTGCGCCTTTTGCGTTGTTGCCGCTCGGTTTTGCGGTGCCGTTTAAATTTGCACCGCTCGCACCGTTTGAATGCGTAGCGTTTAAACCGCCATTTGACGCGCCACCCACAGAATTCGATCCGTTGTGAGAGCCGTTTTTTGAACCCTTTGAACGAGCGGAATTTTGCCCGTTTTTCGTGCCTTTATTTTTGCGGGAGCCGTTTTCATGCTCGCCGCCGAATTCCGCGCTGCCCGCAGAGCCCTCACTCGCGATAGATTTTTTTAGATTTTCCTTGCGTTTTTTGTAGCGATTGCTTTTTTTGAGTCGTTCGACGCCGTTTTCATTTCTGTTTTCTTCCATCTTTTACCTTTAAATTTTTAAAAATTTCTAAAAAAAGGGTGGAATTTAACTCGTGCGCCCGAACTGTGGGCGGAATTTTCAAATTTAAAAAGATCTCTTCGGCTAAGCCTCTATCAAATTTTGCGCTTAAATTTTTAATAAGCGTCTTTCGCGGCGCGCTGAAAGATACACGCAAAAAGCTTTTAAATTTCTCGTATTCATCGAGACTTTGGAAACGGGCGCAACTTTTTACGCCGAGACTCTCCGCGCCTTCCTCGACACCGGGCTTGAAATTTTTGCCTTTTACGAGTCTGATCACCGATGAGGTTACCTTCGGCGCAGGCTCGAAGCAGCCAGGCTCAACGTCGAATAGAAGCTCGCAACCGCCCGCAAGATCGGCCAGGATCGAAAGAGCGCTAAAATCGCTCTGCCCTGCTCTAGCGCAGAATTTTAAAGCGACCTCCTTTTGGATCATCACCAAAAATCCGCTGCACAACTCATCGTCGATCGCCTGCAAAATCATCTTTGTAGCGACATAGTAGGGCAAATTTGCGACCAAAAAATATTCGCCGCAGCCAAGACCCCGCTGCTGCCAAATCCGCAAAGCATCGCCCAAAACGAGCTCAAGCTCGCCGCTAGCGACCTGCTGCGCAAATTTAGCGCTTAAAATTTGATATAAATCTTCATCTATCTCGAAACTTTTTAATCTGTAAAATTCCAAAAGCTTGCGAGTTAAATCACCTAAGCCAGCCCCGATTTCAACGACATTTTGCATGTTCTCGGGAATCGCTTGGATGATCTTGCTTAAAATGGCCTCGTCTTTTAAAAAATTTTGCCCGAACTCTTTTTTCGCCCTAATCATCGCGAGAGTCTAGCCAAATTTTACTTATAAAGTCATTATGTTAAGTAAAATTTGGCTAAAATCATAAAAAATTTTATTCCAAAGGGCTGCTTTGAATAGATTTGCAAAACGCATAATCCCATGCCTAGACGTCAAAGACGGACGCGTGGTAAAGGGCGTAAATTTCGTAGGTCTCGTAGACGCGGGCGATCCGGTCGAGATAGCCAAACGCTACAACGAGGAGGGCGCGGACGAGCTGTGCTTCCTCGATATCACGGCGTCGCACCTTGAGCGCGATACGATCGTGGATGTCGTGGAGCGGGTCGCGCGCGAGCTTTTTATCCCGCTGACCGTTGGCGGCGGCATACGCACGATCGACGACATCTCGCGCCTACTAAACGTTGGCTGCGATAAAATCAGCTTCAACTCAGCCGCGATAAAAAATCCAAATTTGATAGACGAAGCGGCGAACAAATTCGGCTCGCAGTGCGTCGTCGTCGCGATCGACGCAAAAAAGACGGGCGAGGGCTACAGCGTTTTTATAAACGGCGGCAGACTAGATACGGGCAAAGATGCGCTTGCCTGGGCAAAAGAAGCCCAGGAGCGCGGTGCAGGCGAAATTTTACTCACTTCGATGGACTGCGATGGCGTTAAAAACGGATTTGAGTTAAATTTGACGCGGATTTTTGGCGCGCTTGATATCCCCGTCATCGCAAGCGGCGGTGCGGGCAAGATGGAGCACTTCAAAGACGCCTTTTTAGCGGGCGCGGACGCATGCCTAGCGGCGTCGATCTTTCACTTTAGAGAGATCGAAATTAAAGCGCTTAAAACCTATCTCAGACAAAACAGCATCGAGGTCAGACTGTGAATTTGAGCTCAAATTTAGCGAACAAAAAGAGCAGATCGTGATTATTTCAGCGGGGCAAAACGAGATATTTCCTTTCGCGCTACCAATGGGCGTAGGGCTGGTGGATATGAGCATAAATTTGACCGCACTTTTGCAAAAACGAACTATGATGAGCGGATACGGCAGCGATAGATACGGACGGGATTTTATGAGTGAGCGTGGATTAAATCAATCAAATTTTACGGCAGATCGGCAGCCTGACGAGAGGTTAAATTTGCCGACCTTGACGACAACGGCGCAAACCGATAAAAGGCTGAATTTGGTAAATTCGCCCGTTTTACAAAGCGTGAAATCCTCCCAAAACCGGGATAAAATTTTAAATGGATTACCAAACGAAATCATTTTTGTTGGCTCGGCAGGATTATATAAAGAAGGGAAAATTTTTAAAATTTACGAGAGTTCGGTCGCGGCAAATATCGAAATTTCAAGCCTAGAAAACAGAAGCTATTCGCCTATAGAAGGCGAAATCGCTTCTGTTGTTCCACGTGGAACATGCAAGGTAAATTCCTCAAATTTTATCACGACCGATCAAAATTTAGCCCACAAGCTTTTTACGCGCGGATATTTTTTAGAAAATATGGAATTTTTCGCAGTCCTCAAGGTCGCGCAAAAATTCCAAATCCCCGCTTACGGCATATTTGTAGCGACTAATTTTTGCAACAAAAACGCGCACGCCGATTTTCTCAAAAACCACGAGCGAGCCAAAAAAGGGCTCGAAAAATACATAAAACAAAAGGAAATCATTTGAAAAATTTGCTTGATTTTACGCTAAATGAGCTAAAAGAGCAGCTCTCCCCGCCGTTTCGCGCAAAGCAAATTTTTGAGTGGATTTACAAAAAGAACGCGACGGGTTTTGATGAGATGCTAAATTTGCCGAAGGATTTGCGCGCAAATTTGGCGCAAGAGTTTTACTTCGACCCGCTAAAATGCGTCAAATTTGAGCAGAGCGTCGATGGCTCGATCAAATATCTTTTCGAGCTCAAAGACGGACTGCGGATAGAAAGCGTGCTGCTACCGATGAAAGAGGAGCAGACGAACGAGCAGGGCAAAATCAGCCGTCACGCGCGCTACACGGTGTGCGTGAGCTCGCAGGTGGGCTGTAAGATGGGCTGTGCGTTTTGTCTCACGGCAAAGGGCGGGCTGGTACGAAACCTCACCGCAGGCGAGATCGTAGGTCAAATTTTATGGATAAAAAGAGAGAATAAAATCCCCTACGAGCGGCGTATAAACGTCGTATATATGGGTATGGGCGAGCCGCTAGATAACCTAGAAAACGTTAGTAAAGCTATAAAAATTTTAAAAGAAAACGACGGACTGGCTATCTCGCCGCGCCGCCAGACCATCAGCACGAGCGGGCTCGGCAGCCAGATAAAAAAGCTCGGCGAAATGGATCTCGGGGTGCTGCTCGCCATCTCGCTACACGCCGTCACAGACGAGCTGCGCAGCCGCCTGATGCCGATAAATAGGGCCTATAACATCGAGGCGGTGATGGACGCGGTGCGGGGCTTTCCGATCGATATGCGAAAACGCGTGATGTTCGAGTATCTCGTGATCCGCGGGCTAAACGATAGCCTCGCCGATGCCAAAAAGCTCGTGCGGCTGCTGCACGGCATCAGGGCGAAGGTAAATTTGATCTACTTTAACCCGCACGAGGGCAGCGAATTCGGGCGCCCGGAGCCTAGCGATATGGTGAAATTCCAAGACTATCTCTGCGCGCACGGCATAACATGCACTATCCGCCAGAGCAAGGGGCTCGATATCAGCGCGGCATGCGGACAGCTCAAGCAGAGAAATGAGAAAAATAAAATTCCGGCTCAGAACGGTATCGGTGCCGATAAAATTTCATCCGCAAAGGCGCGAGAGAGGGCTGGTACAAACGAGCCGACAAACAAAATTAGCGGCGGGAAAGATCAAGTTTTGCTAACTAATCCGGGCCGCAAGACCAGCCCTGAGCGCGCGGCTACAACGCAAAATTTAACTAACGCCGAGAAAAAATGATAGCGCCAACATCGCTTGATTGTTTTCATCGTCGTTGCTATGCTGCTCAGGCCCAAACCGATAGTAAAGGTGGCTTTAATGACAAACGCAAGCGATGATATTACCTTTTTAAGGGCGCAGGTAGATAGGGGCAACGACGGCTCATTTTTCGTTTTGCTCTATGATTTTTGCTATTTTGATAAGAAAATTTTCAAAAAAATTCTAAAAATTTGCCTACAAACCAAGATAGAAGATAAAAATTTGAGGGCCGAAATTTTAGATATTTTGCACTTTACGACCTATTTAATGCTTTGTCATCGCGACAAAAAGGACGTATACAAGATAAAAAATTTCAAAAAAGTCGAGGAAAAATTCGGCGAATATTTTCAGATCATAAGGCAGATCAGTAAAAAATTTATAACGGAGTAGCAATGGACGCGCAAAAAATAATGGATGAGATCGGCGTCTTCTTAGACAGATCGCTGCTTAAAAAATCCAAGATTACAAAGGCGGAGATTATCCGCTTTATCGAGGAAAAATGGGCGGAGGCGGACGATGAGAAATACCGCATCTACGCCTCATACATCTACGCGGCGCACATGGTGAATGAGTACAAATGGGCGGGCGACGCCCCAAATATGCTGCGCTGGCTAGGCGAGATGGATAAGCATGCCAGAAACAATGGAAATCCGTCCTACGTGAGCGATTATTACAAGGGCGAGTGCTGCTTGGAGTGCGGCGCGGAGCAGGAGGCGCTTGAATTTTTGCGCAAAAGCTACGAAGCGGATGAGGAGTATCTTTTCACCCGCAGCCCAAAGGTCGCGGAGTTTTTTAATGCACATCTTGCGGGAGCCTAAAATTCTGCCCAAATTCGAGGAGGAAGATGGCGGATATGAGGACTTTAGTTTTCCGTTGCGACTAGAGTAGTTTGGCAAAATTTTAGAGCAAAAGAGCTGGTTTCGCTGCACTTTTTTAGACGAAGACAGCGAGGAGACGGACGAGCCTAGCCGCGCGCAATCGGACGCACTGGAGTTTTTAAAACAAAACCAGGAAGAAATTTTAACGGGCATATTAGCTGAAATTTTAAAAAACTACCCAAAATGGCAGGAGGCCTACGACTGTCCGAGCGAGACGAAAAGTGATTTCATGCCCGACGTCTGCGCGCCGCAGGAACTTAGCGAACTATTGGAGCTACAAAATATCTATATCCTAGACGGCGCGAAAATCGGCTTTGAGTTTAGCTGTTCGCGGGATATGGAGCACGGCCTAGGCGTGATGACGCGCAAAGGCGAGGTCATTAATATCGGCGAAGCAGAGGTGGCGTTTGGCTGCTAGAGAATAGATTTGTATTAAAATTTGCAATGGATCATTCTAAATACTGCTCCACAAAAAAGTGTATCAACGAAGAAGCAAATTTTAAAAATTTTATTTTCAATTTATATCGAGTGGCTTAAATTT
>CALHQN010000171.1 GCA_938036585.1 uncultured Campylobacter sp. | reverse complement strand
TCTGGATATACCAAGACTGCCTCGAACATCTTTGATCTATCTTTAATATAATTATCCGAATATTCGTTTCTATGTTTCTCAAGCTCTTTATAGACAGGAGAATTTATATTCGAAACTATAAAGGGATTTAAATGAATTAGTGCATATAGAGCTGGAGTAGCAATAGATTTTGGTGAAAAAGCATTCTGTAAATTTAAGCCACTAGTTATGATATCAAGGTTTAGGGAATTATCTTGCGACTCAAATACTCCTATCTTTTTAAATTCGCTTTGTAGTGTTTCATATCCTTTACCTTTATGTATCATAGCCGTAGCAAGATATACTTTCGTTAATTCTTTGTATGTGACGCTAGAGTTAAAATGTTTTAAAATATTGTTGTATTCGGAGATGGCATGATTTAAATTAGCTATGCCATGCCCCTCGCCTCCTAAATTTTTGCCAAAGATCGGAGTGAATTTGCCGAGATGGGTAGAGCTGATATTAGTAGCCCAATTAGAAAGTATATCGCCATTTATAGCTCCTTCATCTTGGTATGAAATTGTCGATATGTGTTCATAGGCCCAGTTTGCATGAACCTTTGTAAGACCTACGGTCTCCATTATTTTATAAAGAGCTATTGATAAAAACATATCGGATATACCTGGATAATTAGGCGGCAAGCTAAGAAGCCTATCTACGCCGTAAGGGTTATAGGCGTATCCTTTGATATGAAACCTCGCTCCTATTTGTTGAGTAAGAATTCCGCCTAGACTATGACCCGTTAATGTTAAATAGCTTTTGGCTTCATCAATGGAACAACCTTTATCGCTTGCTATCTTTGCTAATGCTTTTTGCGTAAATTCTTCTGCGTGATAGTATTGGATATTTATATTTCCAAGACCTATGATAGTATCTACTCCTACATCCACCCAACCTTTAGTTCCGCGAAAGGCTAGCACATACTCGCCGCTTCCTTTAAAATTACCATTATTATCTGTTTCTCCTCTTTCAAGCAAAAGCGCTTGCATATCCGTCCATTCGTCGGTATAGTCGATGACTCGATATTTGGAATTTAGTTTATATGTTTTTTCTTTGTCTTCAAAGTCTGGTATAATATCCCCGATATTGTATCCATCATGTCCGCCAAGTTTTTTATATGCTAACTGAGCTAATTTTCCCATTTCTGCAATAATTTGCTCTTCTGCTCTCATCTTACTCTCCTTTAAAGTGATCTGCAAATCTTCTATCAAAATTAGGCAAAGCGTATCTTTCAATCAGATACATTTTAGGAAAAGTCCTTGATACTATTGCAATAATTTTTTCTTCACATATAAAATGACCGGTAAAAGTACCAGATGCGTCAATATCTAGCATTCTTTTTAATACAAAATACCTTCTTTGATAACTTGTTACCTCATTCGTTCTGTTATTTATAACTTTCATATCGTCGGCGCGAAAAAATTTCGAAGCGATTTGATTTAAATTTACCTTATCGTCTAGGACGGTATAGTTCATCTTAGGCATCTTGTCTTTCGTAGTTATGATTTTATTCGAGTCGATTATTTTTATGATTCTAGCTCTGATATCATCATAGTGCGACGTCTTATCTCCTAGCTCTTGCTTTACCTCTTTTACTATCTTGTCGTATTCGTCTTGATTTTTTTCGTAATGATATATGGCTACGTTTCCATCGGGTAAATTTAAGGCTAACGTCTTTAGATGGATGCCGTCAAGGTAGTTATTCATCATATTTTCTATATCTTGCTCGTTAAAGCCATTAAAAACGTTATCCTCAAAATAAATACTCTCCGGATACTCTACCATTTCCTTTATAAAAGCCTTTGGAGCGGTAGTGCAGTAATATACCCCAAGTATGTTTGTGATGATGATGTCGTAAGTAGGGATCAGGAATAATACGGCCACTACGATGCCTCTGATCCAAATTTTCTTAGTGTATTTTATGGCAATAACCATAACTATGGTGCTAACTGCCATATAAGGAATAATGTAGAAAAATAGTATTATCATACCCATAGTATCCCCTTCAAAGACCAGATAAGACCAAGAGTAAAGTTGGTATCACTTTCCTACATATCAGTCCTTTTCTTGCTATCCCTTGGCGCGGATTATATAGCCGCATTTATAAAAGTATGCTTAAGCTTTATAAAATATTTTCAGGCTTTGTTTTAAAGCGGCCTCTTAAATTTTTAGCGCTTTCCTAGCTATTCATTCCCACCGTATTATTATTGGTTTCACAAATTTTCTCAATCTCTTAAATTTCTTTAAAATTCCTTCCGAATTTAAGCCCCGTTTCAAATAGACTTAATAGAATTCTTTCAAATTTCACTCAAAGGTATCCGATGCAAACCGCCCTGGGCTCGCTAGGTCTGATAGCCGCCGTAAATCATATCCCATTTGATGCCAAGGCGCTTATAAATAAATTTGCGCTAAGCAGCGAAGAACCGCAGATCGAAGAGCTGGTGCGTATGGCTAAGCATTGCGAGTTTAAGGCTAAAATCAAAAAGCTAAATCTTTCAAATTTGATGCGCTATAAGCCTCCCTTTATCCTTCAGAAAAAGGACGGAAGCTACTTTAACGTCCTAAAGATCGAACAGCAAAGCGAAGCGGATATTAAAGCGGCAAACGCTAGCAAGGCAGCGGTCGATTTAGATAGCGCAAATTCCAAAGACGCGGCAGGCTCCAAGGAGATATTGAGCTCTAACAGCGACACGACAAATTCTTTAAACTCATCTCCATCCGCATCGTTATCTTCCGATACATCATCTTCTTCTAGCGCGCCGTCTTCCTTCTCCGCGGGTGCACCCCATTCCTCCGCCAAAGAGACTAACGCTCCCCGCTCATCCAAATCCCCGCAAGAACAAGAAGCAGCTATTAAATTTATCGTATTTGACGGCGGCAATTCCGTAAAAGAGCTAGGCGCTAGCGAGCTATTTGATCTTTGCAGCGGCGAGTTTATCGTCCTAGCTCATAAAACTCTGAATTCTCAGATCAAATTCGGCTTTGCCTGGTTTTACAAGCGGATGCTAAGCTTTAAAAGAGTGGTGTTTGAAGTGCTTTTAGCTTCATTTATAATGCAGCTTTTCGGTCTAGTGACGCCGCTTTTTACGCAGGTAGTATTAGATAAGGTTTTGACCCATCATAGCATCAGTACGCTAAACGTAATTGCATTTGCATTTTTGGCGACCATCATATTTGAGATGCTTTTAAGCCTTAGTAGAAATTATATATTCGCGCATACTACTACTAAAATTGACGCCAGATTAGGCAGCGAGCTTTTTAGCCATTTGGCTCTGCTTCCGATGACCTACTTTGAGAACCGCAAGGTAGGAAACATCGTTGCTAGAGTGCGCGAGCTAGATAGCATAAGAGAGTTTATCGCAAATAAAAGCGTAAGCGTGCTACTTGATATTTTATTTAGCTTCGTATTTGTCTTTATGATGCTGCTTTACAGCATTAAGCTTACGCTGATCGCAATCGCATTTATAAGCGTAATTGCTGCAATATACTTTTTTATCACGCCGGTACTTAGAAGGAGACTGGAGGATAAATTTCAAATGGGAGCCGCTTCGAACTCCTATCTCGTAGAAGCGGTAACCGGAATGCAGACGGTAAAATCTCTAGCGATTGAGGGCAGTATGCAAAAGATGTGGGAGGAAAATCTAGGCAGATACGTCCGCTCATCTTTTAATCTTTCAAATTTAAGCAACGTCGCAAGCGGCTTTGCCTCCGCACTGCAAAAGCTTATGACGCTTTGCATTTTATATTTCGGCGTAGGGCTCGTAATAGAAGGCAAGCTAAGCGTCGGTCAGCTCATAGCCTTTCAGATGTTTGCGGGGCAATTTAGCGCTCCTGTAATGAGGCTAGTTGGTCTTTGGAATGAGTTTCAGCAAGCCCTTCTTAGCGTTGATAGGCTAGGAGATATATTAAATACTCCAACCGAGCAGAGCACCGATAAACCGATTGCGCTAAATAATATCGAAGGAGATATAAAATTTGACGCCGTAAATTTCAGATACAGGCCGGATCTAAATTTAGTGCTAAAAGATATCAGTTTTCACGTAGAGCCGGGCAAAAGCGTAGGCATAGTAGGCAGAAGCGGCAGCGGCAAAAGCACGATTACGAAGCTGATCGAGCGGCTCTATCTGCAAAGCTCGGGCGCCGTTTATATCGACGGCATAGATATCAGACATCT
>CALHQN010000170.1 GCA_938036585.1 uncultured Campylobacter sp. | reverse complement strand
ACGCAATCGATAGTTTACTTCTTTGCAGGCGCAAGTTTATGAGACGTGGCTCATGCCCAAGCTCCACTAGCACGCGGCTTAGCGCATAAGCTTGTAAAATTCCGCCGTAATTATTTACCAAAGGTAGCGTAAAAATCGCAACTTTCATCCATTTTTCCTTTTAAGCTTGCCCGCTAGCTTGCCTAGCAGAAATTTTGCCGTAGCACAATACGCCAAAACCCGCGCGACGCGGCGTATCTTTCTAACTCGCACGGCGATAAAATCGTCGCACTCAAAGCTCCTCGCGCTTTCGTTTTGGATCTCAAATTTCAGCTTGTAAATGTATTTTTTAAGCGGATTTTTCGTGCCGTAAAAAATTTCGTTTTTTGCGTCCACCACGCTTTGCTGCGAGCTTTGCACGAGCGCTGGCGAGATACTTTCGCAAAACTCTCCGCCCTTTTTAAACAGCTCATCGATCCTTTCATCGCGCGTAATCACGAGCGAACTGCCGCGAAAATCTTCCACCTGCGGGCTTAGCCACGCATCCATCAGCACCGCGTCCGCACACTTTGCAAAAACATCGACGCAGCGATTACAGGCAAGCGGCGTAAATGCGCGCGAAGACCAGTAAAACTCGGCGCTGCTACCGCGATCATCCACCGCCTCGCGTCCGAGCGCGTCTTTGAATTTAAAACCGAAACTCATCGCGCTTGCGCCCGCGATCTTAT
This sequence comes from uncultured Campylobacter sp., assembly GCA_938036585.1. Taxonomy (GTDB): domain Bacteria; phylum Campylobacterota; class Campylobacteria; order Campylobacterales; family Campylobacteraceae; genus Campylobacter_B. The sequence continues at coordinate 6,028 of CALHQN010000170.1, read as the reverse complement.
GTCTAAAATCGGCGCTCGCCAGGCTCACCTTCTCGCCGAATGCGTTGTTTGCGAGCTTGCGGGCAAAATTTGCGCTCTTGCTCTGCCCGCAGACGAGCCCGATGATAAATTTAACGCGGCTTTTGATCCGCCTGTTTTTTTCGCAGATGAGCCGCAGGGCCTTCGCAAAGCACGGCAGCGCGCTGATCGCGTAAGCGCCGTCGTGCGCGGCGATAAATTTTAGCGCCTCATCAAGGCTCAGCGGATAATAGGCGCTTTTTTTCGTGCGCTCAAGATCACCCGCGCTTTTAATCACGGCAAATTTAAATAGCGGCGCGTCCCTATTTTGCTCTAAATTTTGCGAGGCGTCCGAGCTTCGCTCTAAATTTTGAGGCGCGTCCTCTTTAAAATTTTGCTCCGCGAACGCGCTTTGTGCGCATATCGCATAATCGATCAGCCCATTTTCAAAAAGTGCGTTAAAGATAAAATTTCCCGCTCCCCCCGAGGCAGAGCTAAGGCGCTGCACTTCGTCCTTTTTGTAAAACTCGTACGTATTTAAAAATTTCGCAAAATCGCCGCTTTGATTGGGCAGATCGGCGTAAATTTTGCGATTTAGCGCGTCCTCAAAGCCGTCCTTTTGATAAAACGGGCAGACCTTAAGGCAGAGATCGCACCGCTCGTCGCAGCCGGGGATCTGCCGCACTTCGTAATTGCTGCTAGGCGCGAGGTGCATCTGCAGCACGCTTTGCGGACAGATCGCCGTGCAGACGCCGCAGCCGATACAGCGGTTTTTGGACGCGACTTCGCTTACGACGTTAAAGCTCATAATCTGCTCCTAATCTTGGCTAGCGCGGCGCCGAAAATCGCGCGCTCGTAGTCGTTCATCACAAGCTTTACGGCGATAAACATAAAAATCGCTACGTAAAGCGAGCCGCAGACGAGCAGATACGCAGCGCCGCTTAGGCTTAGCGCGTAATTTATCGGCAAAATGATCGCAACCGCTAAAAGCGACGGAGCGAGCATCCGAGCGATGTTTAGCCAAAATTTCGCCATATCGAGCCCGATTTTAAAATGGTAGTAAAAATTCATTAAAGCGATGTTTAGTAAAACCAGCGATAGCGCCGTGCCCGCCGCGCTTCCGACGCCGCCGTAGAGCTTGGCTAGCGGAATGGATACGGCGATGTTTAAAAACGTCATAAATAGCGCCGCGATCGCGCGGAAGCGGAATTTGTTCTTCGCCTGCAGGATCGAAAGTCCTAAATTTTGAATGAGCGGCACGCAGACGGGGATAACCAAAATAAGCGCGATCGTGTATGAAATTTCATACTGCGCGCCCGCCCATAAAATGATGAACTCGCGCCCGAAAATTATCAGCATCGAGCAGATCAGAAAGATGACGTAAAACTGCAGCCTGCCGATCTTTATAAACTCCGCCGTAAGCTCGGCGTCGCTGCTTTGGGCGCTTACCATCTTTGAAATTTTAGGCAGCATCACGCCGCTGATGGTAACCGAAAGCGTGATAAAGGTGGAGTTTATCATAGCCGCGACGCTGTACTGCGAGACTGCCGTCGTGCCCGCGACGACGCCTAGGATGAAATTATCCGCGCTCCAATTTACTTGATCGACGATCATCCCCAAAAAGATGAAAAATGAGTAGGAAAACACCTGTTTTAGCACGCCCGCGTCGAAATTTCGCACGCTGATGCGCGGCGCGATCTTGCGCCTACAGTAGATGAAATCCGCTGCGACGCAGAATAAATTTACCGCCGTGGCGCAGGCTACGATCGCGACCGATTTATGCCCCAAAAGAAGCACCGGCACCGCGATCGCAGGCAGCAAAAGCGTGCGCAAGATGGCGATAAGCTTGATGAATACGAAATTTTCGTGCGCCGTGAGGATTGACGAGTAGATGCTAAATGGAAAGCTCACGGCTAAATTTAGGCTCAAAAGCGCAAACATTATGCGGATCTTGCGGATCTCCTCGCCGCTTAATTTCGCGCCGAAGATCGCGTCCGCGTAGGCGATCACAAGCGCGCCGATAAGCAAGATGAGCACGCTCATCGCCAGATAAACGCTAAAGATCGTGCCGTGCAGGCGCAGCGCCTTTTCGCTCTCGCCGCTTGCTGAGTATTTAGCACTAAAGACCGTGATCGCGTTGCCAAAACCCAGATCCAAAATCGCCAAATAGCCGATGACGCTGGCGCTTAGCGAATACAGCCCAAACTCGCTCTCTCCCAGCATCCGCAGGAAAAACGGCATGTAGGTAAGCACCAAAATCGTGGAGATCAGGATGTTTGCGTAGGATAGAATGACGCCTAATTTGCGCTGCGCGGACTCGTCTGCGTTTAAAATTTTAAACAAGCGCGCACCTTTGTGCGAGCGGGCTATTTTTAAATTTAAGAGCCGGTCGGCTAAAGATCGTAAATTTCATAAATCTCGTAAATTTAAAGATTATTCGTCTATCGGCCGTCGATTGAGAAGCCGCTGATTTAAATATTGCCGATTTAAATTCTACCGATTTAAATTTAGCCCGCACTCGCGCCCGTATCTGCTCGGACGGCGGCGTTGATGCCTGTGTTTGCACAAACGCTGGCGTCTGCGCTCGCGTCGATACGGGAAGTGCCGCTAATGCGGGTAACGTCGTCGGCAGCATCGCGGCAGACGACGGCAGCACAGCCGTTCTCGCCGCTATGGGCGATGTCAAACAGCTCCTTTTTTGCGAGCCATCTTTAAATTTACGGCGCGTGCAAATTTTAAAACGAAAATTTCGTCCGAAAAAAGCGAGCGCGGAGCTAATTTTTAAGACCTGCTTTAAAATTTCAAAGCCGAAATTTTGTTTTAAGCTTAGGTTTGCAAACGACTGCGAAGCCTCGCCGCACGCCGTGCAAACACATAGAGCGCGCGGTAAAATTCCGTGCGCCGCGTCGCAAGCAAATTTTAAAAAGCCGCTCAAATTTAGCCTCGCAAAGCCGCGCTTAAAGCTTCTTTTCCCAATTTAGCGCGCTTAGGATGATCTCATCCAGGCTCTCGTGCTCGGGATGCCAAGAGGTTTTGGTGCGAATTTTATCCGCATTTGAGATGAGGCAGGCAGGATCGCCCGCTCTGCGCGGAGCGATCTCCACTTTAAAATCCACGCCGCTTACTTTTTTAGCTTCATTGACGACCTCTTTTACGCTAAAGCCCGTGCCGTAGCCTACGTTAAAGACCGCGCTCTCACCGCTTTGTAGATAATCAAGCACCGCCAGATGCGCGCTTGCGAGGTCTTCTACGTGGATGTAGTCGCGTATGCAGGTGCCATCTTTGGTGTCGTAATCATCGCCAAAAATGCTCATCTTATCGCGCTTGCCGACGATCGTTTGGGTCGCTACCTTAATTAGATGCGTCGCGTTCGGGTAGTTTTGCCCGATCGTGCCGTCGCTTGCGGCACCTGCAACGTTGAAGTAGCGCAAAATTCCATATTTAAAATTTGGATTTGCCGCCGCCGTATCTTTTAGTACCCACTCGACCATCAGCTTGCTTCTGCCGTACGGATTGATCGGATTTTGCGGAGTTTCCTCGCTTACTTGCGGGATGTCGGGCTCGCCGTAGGTCGCCGCCGTGGAGCTAAAGATGAAATCTTTCACGCCGTATTTGTTCGCAAGCGCGATCAAATTCATCGCGTTGGCGGTGTTGTTTAGATAGTATTTTAGCGGATTTTGCGTGCTTTCAAAAACCTCGATAAACGCCGCAAAGTGAATGATCGCGTCAAACTTCTCGCGCTTAAAAAGCTTCTCGATCGCAGGGGTGTTTTCCAGGCTTTCCTGGACGAACTCAAACTCGCCCACGTCGCGAAGCGCCTCGATCGCTCGCATCGAGCCTTTGCAAAGATTATCCAGTATGACGACGTCGTGGCAGTTCGCTTCTAAAAGCGCCTTTGCGACGTGGCTGCCGATGTATCCCGCGCCGCCTGTGATTAAAATTTTCATCTATTCTCCTTCGGATCAAATTTATCAAAATACGCGATTATAGCCCCTTAGATTAAATCGCCGGTCGCACGCGCAAAAATACGGGGAAGCGCGGCTTTTTCTCGCGGGTTAAGTTTTGGTATTGATAGGTGATGATCGTGCCTACCTTAGGCGGATTTGCCCGCATCTCGTCGCTAAAGCCCGTGCCTACTTTAAATTTCACTCCGCTATGCAGATCCACGCAGCTAAGCGAGCCCATCTTACCCTCGTTTTTGCCGTAGCCCGGGTTGATTTTTACGACCTTGCAATCGCTATCGTGCGTCTTTTTGTATTTTAAAATTTTATCGCTGCGCCCGCTTTCATAAAGCGCGTTTGGATCGCGCAGCACGACGCCCTCGCCGCCTGCGGCGATGACGCGATCAAAATACGCCTGCACGTCGGCGTGCGTGCTTACCGGGGTTTGCTGTACGATGAGTAAATTTTGCGCGCCGCTTGAGGCGATAAAATTTCTTAAAATTTCCATCTTCGCGCTTAGGTTTTTCTGCTCCTTCGGCAGATCGAACGCGTAAAATTTCACCCTGCTCCAGCGCTCATCGGGCACGCTAGAAGAGACGATCGAGACGAGCTGTTCAAACTCTCCGCGCGCCGTGTATAGCTCGCCGTCCACGAAAAACGGCGGAAAGCCCGCGCTCCAGCCCTCGGGAGCGTTTATGATCTTACCGCGTCTGGAGCGCAGATTTTTGCCGTCCCAGATCGCGCGCACGCCGTCTAGCTTCTCGCTGATGACCCAGCCCGTGATATTCATGCCGGGGACGTACTCTTTAAGCAGCATCGGTTTAAATTTAGCCTCGTCCGCGACCGCGCCGCAGAGCAAAAACAGAGCGCAAAAAACCGCGCCTTTTAAAATTTTAAAAATTTCACTTCGCATATGCCGCCAGCTCCCTTTCTATGAAGTCGCAAAAAACGGGCGTATAGCTCATGCCCGCGCACTCTTTTTGCAAGAATTCGTCCATCACCGCGATGTAATTTAGATAGTCGTCCTTGGTGATCTTGCCGCGCAAAAGCTCGTATTTCAAAAATAGCCAGTAGGTGTTGAGCACGTCGGATCTGCAGTACTCGTCGATCTTGGCCTGCTCGCCTGCGTAATACAGCTGCAAGACCTGATCGCCGTGCACGTCGTATTTGCCCGGCAAGCCCATGCTAGCGCAGATATGATCGAGCTTGAGCCCGCGAACGGCGCCAAAATCGCTGATGTGATCGAGCAGATCCAGATGAAACCGCCCGTCGTAGCGGCTGCGGTAGTTCTCCCACTTGCTCTTGTTGTTATCGCGATCGTTCGTCTCAAAATACGCCGCGGCGCTTAGATCATAGCACATCGCGCGCGCCATAATCATCGGCAGATCGAACCCGCGCCCGTTGAAGCTCACGAGGCGCGGATTAAAATCCTCGATGAAGGCTAGGAATTTTGCGATTTTATCGCGCTCGTTCTCGCCATCAAGCGTCGAGACGCGCAAAAACCTGCCGAATCCGTCCGCCATCACGGCGCTAATGCTAACGACGCGGTGGAAGCAGACGGGCAGAAACTCGCTGCCGGTTTTTTCTTTGAAAATCTCCATCGCCCTAAGCGAGAGCAATTTGTGGTTTAAAATTTTGCTTTTATCCGCGTTAAAGATCAATTGCTCGCCGTAAATTTTAAAATTTAGCGCGTTTAACGCGAGATCTTGCGCGGAATTTGAAGCGAGATTTTCGCTCTTTGAGCTTTGGGATGCGAAGCTTTGTAGCGTAGAGCTTTCCGCCGCGAAATTCTGAGGCGCAGGGCTTTGCGGCGCGGATTTTTCTATCGCGGCGCCCTGCGTCGCGGAGCTTTGAGGCGCGATATCGTCGTAGGTTAAATTTAGCGACGCGGAATTTTTGGGCGCCGTATTTTGCGACATGGAATTTTTGCTCGTAAAATTTCCCTGCGCGAGATTTTCAGCGGAATTTTCACTGGCTAAGCTTTGAGGTGCGACGTCTTGTTGCGTAAAGCTTTGAGGTGCAGAATTTTGCTCGGAATTTACAATTTTAGAATTCTGCTCCGCCGAATTTACAGCAAAATTTAAAGACGC
>CALHQN010000169.1 GCA_938036585.1 uncultured Campylobacter sp. | reverse complement strand
CGTCGATCCCGGCACCATGAGCCCGCTGGAGCACGGAGAGGTTTTTGTAACCGACGACGGCGCGGAGACCGATCTGGATCTTGGGCATTATGAGCGGTTCTTGGATGAAAATTTAAGCCAAGATAACAACTTCACCACGGGCAAAGTCTACAGCTCCGTCATCGAAAAGGAGCGCAGGGGCGATTATCTGGGCAAAACGATCCAGGTTATCCCTCACATCGTAGGCGAGATCGTGCGCCGCATAAAAAAGGCGGGCGAGGGCAACGACGTGCTGATCGTCGAGATCGGCGGCACCGTGGGCGACATCGAGGGACTGCCCTTTTTAGAGGCGATCCGCGCGATGAGAGTGGAGCTGGGTAGAGTAAATACGATGAATATCCACCTCACGCTCGTGCCTTTTATAAAGGTCGCGGGCGAGCTTAAGACCAAGCCCACGCAGCACAGCGTAGGCGAGCTGCGCCGCATCGGTATCAGCCCCGATATGATAATCTGCCGCTCCGAAATGCCGCTAAATCGCGCGCTAAAAGATAAGATCGCGCTAAGCTGCGGCGTAGATAAAAACTGCGTCATTGAAAGCCCCGATAGCGCGAGCATCTATCAGATCCCGCTTGCGTTTTTGAAGCAGGATATTTTAACGCCGATCGCGGAGACTCTAAGCTTAAATAAGCTCGAAGTCGATATGAGCAACTGGGACAGCCTCGTTAAGCGCGTCATCGTGCCTACGAACGAAACCACGATCGCCTTCGTCGGTAAATATATCGATCTGAAAGAAAGCTACAAATCCCTCACCGAGGGGATCATCCACGCGGGCGCGACGCTCGATACGCGGATAAGCTTAAAATGGATCGACAGCGAAAAAATTGAAGCAAGCAATGTGGATGAAATTTTCCGCGACGTAAACGGAATTTTAGTCGCAGGCGGCTTCGGCTCGCGCGGGGTAGAGGGTAAAATTTTAGCCATAAACTACGCGCGGGTGCGTAAGGTACCGTTTTTGGGTATTTGCCTAGGGATGCAGCTTGCGATGGTGGAGTTTGCGCGCAATGTCTTAAAACTAAAAAATGCCAACTCTGCGGAATTTGACCCGCAGACCGAAGATCCGGTGATCTACCTCATCGATAGCTTTATCGACGCAAGCGGCAAAAAGCAGATCCGCACGCATAAATCCCCTATGGGCGGCACTATGCGGCTGGGCGGCTATGACTGCGACGTCAAAAAAGGCTCGCTTTTGGGTAAAATTTACGGCGAGCAAAAGCCCATCCGCGAGCGCCACCGCCACCGCTACGAAGCCAATCCGAAGTACCGCGCCGAGTTTGAAAAGCACGGTCTTATCGTCTGCGGCGAGAGCGACGGGCTTATCGAAGCGGTCGAGCTAAAAAATCATCCGTTTTTTCTGGGCGTGCAGTTTCACCCGGAATTTACCAGCCGCCTAGTGCGCCCAAATCCCGCTATTTTGGGCTTTATCGAAGCATCTATAAAAAATGCTAGGTAAAAATGAGATAAGGGAAATTCTAAAATCGAGATTTGCTGGCGATCGACATACTAAAATTTCTGAAATTCCCTTACCTTGCGAGCTGAAGGATACCTATAAGGCGGCTTTGCGTATAAAAACTGCCATCGAAGAAAACCAGCGCATAGCCGTAGTCGGCGATTACGACGTCGACGGTATCGTAAGCACCGTCATAATGAGCGATTTTTTCAATCAAATAGGCGCGGATTACGTTATCAAGATACCAAACCGCTTCACCGACGGATACGGGCTAAACAGCGAGATCATAGGCGAGCTTGAGGACGTTGATCTCATCATCACCGTAGATAACGGCACCTCCGCGACGGAAGCTGCCGAAATTTGCGCTCAAAAGGGGATCGATCTTATCATCACCGATCACCATATGCCTCCGCCCGTGCTGCCTAGAGCTTACGCGATAATCAATCCGAAGCAGCCCGATTGCACCTTTCCCAATATCGAAATTTGCGGCGCGCAGGTGGCCTGGTATCTCGTAGGCGCGCTAAAAGAAACCCTCGGCGTGAACTACGATATGGCAAGCTCGATGGATATCCTCATCATCGCCATAATCGCCGATATGATGGAGCTGCGCGATATGAACCGCGCGCTTTTGCGCTTCGGCATCAAGCGGCTAAATAGCTCGAACCGCGCCTGCTTCAAGGCGATTAAAGAGCATTATTTTAAAAAACACTTCGAATTCGACGATATCAGCTACACGATCGCGCCGCTAATCAACTGCACGGGGCGGATGGACGATGCTACGATGTCGTATAACTTCCTATGCGCCAAAAATATCAGAGAGGCAAACCACTATCTAGAGACGATAAATTCCATCAACAACTCGCGAAAAGAGGAGGAGAAAAGCCTCTACGACGAGATCGTAAAAAGCGTCGATCCGAGCGACAACGTCATCGTCGTGTGGGGTCCGCAGTGGCACGAAGGGATCATCGGCATCGTCGCAAGCCGCCTAAGCAAAACCTACAAAAAGCCCGCGATCGTCTTTAGCGTGAGCGACTCGCGCGCTAAAGGAAGCGCACGCAGTATCGGTAAATTTGACATTTTAGAGCTGATCTCCTCGCAAAGCGAAATTTTAACGACCTTCGGCGGACATAAAGGCGCTGCGGGCGTGGGGATCGATCCTGCGCTACTTCAGGAGTTTAAGCGGCGCGTAAATGAGCGCATTACGCCCAAAGACCTGAGCGATTTTAGCGCGCAAGACGATCTACTGGGCGAGCTGGACGCGTCGCAGATAGACTTCGAGCTGCTTGAAATTTTAGAATTTTACGAGCCCTATGGGCAGAAAAATCCGCGCCCGCTCTTTTGCATCAAAGGTGCCCGCGCCCGCAATATCAGAGAGATCGGCAAAGAGGGCAAGCATATCAAAATGGCGCTTGACAAAAACGGCGGCAGCGTCGAGGCGCTGTTTTTCAACTACGACTTTTTGCCGCGCGCCGGCGAGCGGGTGGACGCGATCTTTACGATTAGCAAAAACAACTTCCGCGGCACGATCACGCCCGAGCTCATCATCAAAGAGCTAACCCCGAGCGAGAGCTAAATTTTAAAATTTAGGCCGGCTTGGCGTGCATTTCGCGCAGGGCACGGCCTTTAAATTTAACGATTGATCTATGAGCTAGGCGCACATTGCGCACTCGGCGGGTTTGCCCTACTACGGCGCCCATCTGCTCTATTCGCCCGATATGTATTGCACGCTCGGCGCGACTTCAAAATTTAACGCGCGAGCTATGGATTTGACTCTCGATGCGAGCTCAGGCGTGCGATTTCGGGGCTAGACATAGCGCGCAAACGTGATGCATTATTTTAGCTCCACGCGGCTTGCAACCTAGACGAAATTTTTAGGCGCGGTGAAAGTAAAATTTCAACATTTCTAAATTTTAAAATTTTGTGATGGCAATCGGGAGTGGACGGATACAAACAGAACGACCCTGCGAATGGAATTTCGGATAAAATTTTATGAAGCGGCGGACGGGCTAAATTTTAAAATTTGACCCGCCCTTAAACTTAGAGGCTAAAAAACCACTACTAAAAACCACTTAAACGGCATCGGAGCAAAGATCGCGTGCGGCAAGCCCGCGGGCATGACGATGCTTTGCCCCGCTTTTACGCGGTGCTTCTGCCCGTCGATCGTGAAATCGCCCTCCCCCTCAAGCACGTAAACGAACGCGTCGCCGTCGGATTTGTGCGAGCTGATCTCCTCGCCGCCGTCGAAGGCAAAAAGGGTCATATTCAGCGCAGGATTTTGCGCGAGGGTGCGCGAAATCACCTTATGAGGGGATACTTCGACTAGCGAAGCAAGCTCTACGGCCTTAGCGGCGTCGATATTTTTGATGTGTTGCATAAGTTCTCCTTGAAATGAAATTTGATCGATTGTAGCTAAAATTTAGCAAGCCCGCTTTGATGAGCATCAATCCGGATCCGCGCTGAAAGGATTTTTCAGAAAGATCGGGATGAAATTTATCAGATATAGCGCGACTGCGGCGATGAAAAGCGCCGAGGGGATCATCACGTATAAAACAAAGCTCTCGCCCGCAAAAACGGCTCTTAAGCCTCCCGCGAGCAGAGCCAAAACGAGCGCCGCGCGGCTTAGGCGCGGGAAGTTTAGCGGCGAAATTCCGCTATGGCGCTGGCCGGCGATCATCCCTACGAAAAGTATCGCTCCATACATATAGCAGATCGCGATGACGTGCAGCGGCGCGGCAGCGTACCCCCCGCGGATCAGCGCCGCGCCCAGCCACGCATAGCCCGCCGCGCACGCAGCCTGCAACGCGTAGTAAAACGCCATATAGTGGCGGCTTAGAATTTCGGCGTAGTGCAACTCGCGAAGCTTCGCCAAAAACAAAAATCCGATGCCAAGCGCGATAAATCCGCATGCTGCCTCGCTTAAAAAGGGCGTCGCGAGCGCTAAAGCAAAGGCGAGGAAAGCGGCTAAATTTTTGTAGATAAAATTTGGAATAAAAACGGCGTCCTTCAGCCTGCCCTCTCTTAGCGCTTCGTTGCCGATTACGACGCTTATGCGGTAGCTTACGACGGCGATTGCCGCGACGTTGATATGCACGAAGCTAAGCAAAAACTTCTCATCTCCGCTTGCGCCGTAGGCCGCAGAGCAGGCGCAAAACGCCGCAAGGACCGCCAGGATGCTAAAATTATTCGAGTTTTTATCCAGCCACAAAAGCCGCGCCGCAAAGATGAAAAATATCGCCCAAAATAGCGCCGTGATCGCTGCCGCAAGCCGTAAATTTAAAAAGCTCGCGATAAAAGCCGCGATCAGGCAGGCGGCAAAGGCAAGCGAGACGGGCTTTAGCGAGCCCTCGAAGTTCGTCCAATCGGGCAGCGCGGTAAGCAAAAATGCCGCGTAGATGCACGAAGGCGCCAAAAATAGAAAGTAAAACTTATGAGCGCCGACATAATCGATCGCCAGTGCATCGGGCGCTAAAAAGCTAAGCGCGCCCAGCGCCGCAAAAAAGCAGGCGCAAAGAATAAAGGCGCGCATCGGATGGGAGAAAAAATTTCTCGCGCGCTCATCTTTAAATTTAGGCGCGTAAAAGCCTAGCCGCTGCGCCGGGCACGGCTCGAGATTTTTGAGCTCCTGCGGCGAAATGGGCTCGGTTCGGTATTGCGTGGAATTGGTCTTAAAATTTCGATCAGAATTTTTAGCGCTTTGTGAGAAGTTCTGAACAGAATTTGGCTCGGCATGGCTTTGCGCGAAACTGGATTTAAAATTTTGACTTTGATCGGAATTCTTGGCGCTTTGTAAGAAGCTTAGCGGTAAATTTTGCTCGGAATTTTTAATGCTCTGCGAGAAACTCGGTTTGGAATTTGGCTCGGAGATTCTATTATTTTGCAAGAAGTACTGAGCCGAATTTTGATCATAGCTTTTACCGTTTTGTGAGAAGTCCTGTGTGGAATTTTGATTTTTAAAGTCTCGCGCGAGCTCTGTCTCTAAATTTCGATCGGAATTTTTAGCGCTCTGCGGGAATTTCGGCTCAAAATTTCGGCCCGAATTTCCGAAGCCCTGCATAGACCCGGCTTCCCTGCCGCGAGCGGAATTCCAAAAATTTTGTATAAAATTTAAAGCGGAAATTTTGAAATTTTGCGC
>CALHQN010000168.1 GCA_938036585.1 uncultured Campylobacter sp. | reverse complement strand
GCTCCGCTCGGAAGCGGAGCTTGAAATTTTGACGTGCGGGCGATACATAGATGCCGCGCGAGCGAAATTTTGTCGCGAAAGCAAGATTTTATCGCACCAATGGCGTACAAGCATCACGGGCGGAATTTATCGCTTTATCACACGAACAGCTTGCAAGTTGCCGCGAACTAAATTTTATCGCGGCAATTGTTTAGAGCTATTCGGCGCAGCGAGCCGGAATTTGCGGCTCCCGCTAGCGATAAATTTTACGTGGCATGAGCAGGCGGTGCTTGAATGCGGCGGAAATTCTAACGCTGTGGCGAGTAAAATTTAAGAGGACTTCGCTCGGAAGCAGGCGAGTGAAATTTAAAACTCGCCTCCAACTGCGGCGATCCATTTATCAGCCCTCGCCTGCCAGTGCTCGTCGCCCTTAAAATCGATCGTGAGACCCACGAATTTGCCGTTTATGAAGGCGCGCGAATGTTTAAATTTATAGCCCTCCGCGCCCCAAGCGCCGATGAGATCGGCCTTTTTAAGCACTGGCAAAAACGCACTCATACCGCTGCAAAAATCGCTGCCGTGGCGCTCGACGTTGCCAACGCCTATGAGCGCGACCTTGCGTCCGTCAAAATCGGTTTTATTCAAAAGCTCCAATTTGTCGTCAAATTTAGCCTGGATCTGTCCGTCGCCGTGCGTCGAAGCCGCAAAAATAAACGCGCCCGCTCCTGCCAAATCCTCCTCATTTAGCTCTTTGGCCTCCTTGATCTCAAAGCCGAGCTTTGAAGCGATGTATTCGCTCACGACTTTCGTGTCGCCGCCTTTGGTGGCGTAAACTAATAGTTTTTTCATTTTTTCTCCTTAAAAATAAGAATGATTCTAACAAAATAAGATAAAATCTCAGTTAAAATAGATTTTGCGCGGCAGGTTCGGCATAGGCAAATGCAGTAAATTTTAGAATTTCAAATTTATGAAATTTAAAAGGCGGATTAAAATTTGCTCGGCGGGCGAAACATTAAATTACAGCAGAAAAAGCATTAAATTTTATGAAGCATTAAAATTTACGAAGCGATGAAATTTTATCCAAGAATTTTATAGTAGCGGAAAGTATTTTAGGATAAAGTAAGCGTAGGTCGGATGATTTTGTGAAATACTCACAAGGCGCACTATGTGCGCCGCAGCGAAGTATTTTTGTAAAATCATCCGTTAAATTTTAGAAAATTCTAAAAATTTCTCAAAAACTAGCTTACCAATCTCGTTGCATCTTGGATATTGATGTTTAGTCCAAGCTGTTCGTTGCTTAGCCCAAGAGCAAGGCCTACAAGCTGAGATAGGTGGATGATCGGCTTTCTTGCCTTGGAGTTCATCGCTTCTTGGTATCGCTCCTGATAGATATCTAACTGCATCTGGCATAGCGGACAAGGGGTAACTACGACGTCCGCTCCGTGCTCGGCAGCGTCATTTACGATCTCGCTTGACATCTTTTGAACCGATTTTACCGCAGGATAGCTAGCGTGAAAACCGCAGCAATCAAGGCGTTTTTCAAAAGGCACGATCTGAGCGCCAAGTGCGCTAACTACCGCTTCAAAGCTCTTTGGGTTGGTCGAGCTTTCTTTTTTAAGCTCGCGCTCCGGTCTTAATGAATGACAGCCGTAAAATAGAGCTACTTTTAAGTTTGTTAGCGGCCTCGTGACCTTAGCTTTTAGAGTGTCTAAGCTTTGATATAGAACCCAAAGCAGGCTCGTTATCTCAGTGCTTCCCTGATACTGCATACCGCCCTCTTTTAAAAAGGTATTGATATAGCTTTTAGCACCCTTATCCAAAGCAAGCTTTGCTTTAGTTAGAGTTAGCATACAGGTGGAGCAGGTAGTTAGCAGAGGCATATTCATACCCTCGGCTAGCGCGATATTTCTGGCATTAGCCACTAAGCTTGCCATAGGATCGACGCATTGAGCTTGACTAGCCCCGCAGCAGCTCCAGCCCTTTATCTCGTGAAGTTTAATACCCAGCACCGGAGCGATCGCTTCAAGTGAAATTTTAGATTCCTTTGCGGCTTGACTTAAAACGCAACCCGGGAAAAATGCAAATTCGTTATTCATCCTCTCCTCCTTATTCTATCTCGCCGCTAGCTTGAGCTTTGCGTGCGGCCTCTATCATCTTAACGAGTCCTGCATGTCCCTCGATCTCCTCTTCGCCGAAAGCATGAAGAGGATTCATCTTGCCGGCCATCATCAAATTTGCCGCTACGTCCATCTTGCCCATATTGGCAAATACCCCTTCGCTTCTTAAGGCTAGCTTGATCTCGTTTAACCTTCCGCTTCCCTCTACGATATCTAGCAGGAATGCCTCTGCGTGACCAGGGCCGCTTCCTGCGGTAAGTCCTTTTTTCATCGCTAAGGCGCGAAGCGCGGTAATATCGCTTTGAGCGCTTATGCCTTTAGGACAGCGATCGGCGCACTCTTGGCAGTGTACGCATAGCCATAATCCGTTTAGAACCGCAGGCTTTAGATGAGGCATAGCGTCCCTGCTTCTTGAATCAAACGCGGCGCGGTTAGCATGCGTGAAAACAAAGGGTTGCATATAATCGCTCGCGTCCGCTCCAAGCTTATTGCATTCGCTAGCGCAACATCCGCAAAGTATGCAATCCCACTGCTTTTTGACGCGCTCCATCTGCTCAGGGCTTTGTTTACAGCCCTTCTCTGCGCTAAATTCTTTCTTAGGAGTAATAGTAGGTTTAATCTTTCTTAAATTTTCGATACTAGGTTCCCAATCCACAACTAGATCCGAGATCACTCGAAAATTATTTAACGCAGAGATCGTAAAGCTATCAGGGTTTTCATACTCCGCAAGCAGAGCCTCCATCTTGGTATCGCAGGCGAGATATGAGTGTCCGTTTACCCTCACGGCACAGGCTCCACATATCGCCATACGACACGCTGCGGTAAAATTTAAAGTGATGTCTAAATTTTGCTTTATAAATTGCAAAACTCCAAGCAGGGTCTTTCCTTTGATCTGCTCCAAACTAAGCTCATAGGCTTGCTTATAATTTTTGCTTCCGTCGAAGCGGTCTATGATAAATTTCATTGAGGTTTCCTTCCGTCAAGAGAGAATTCCGTAACGACGACCTCTTTGTAGCCCAAGCTTAGCTCTCCTGCGTCGTTCATCGTCACGATACTGTGCTTTAAGAAATTTTTATCGTCGCGCTTCGGATAATCCTCTCTGGTATGCGCGCCGCGGCTTTCCAGCCTCTTTTGCGCAGCCAAACACGCACAGCGCGCAAGCAGGATCAAATTTCCAAGCTCGACGTAGTCGGTAAATGCGGTATTCATAACCGGATTTATATCCGCGACGCGCAGCTCGTCGTAGCGCGCTCTGATACCCTCTAAATTTTGCGAAAGCAGATCTAGCTTTTCGCCGGTTCTAAAGATACCCATATTGTCCCAAAGCTGCGCGCCTAGCTCTTCGCGCAACTCATACATCTCGTTTGCCTTGCCCGAGCCGTTTGCGATCTGCTTAAATTTAGCCTGCCATTTTTGCACGAGCTCGCTTGCTCTTTTACCAGAGCCGAAGCCCTCCTGCTTTGAGGCATAATCCGCTGCGCCGAGTCCTGCGAGCTTGCCCGTTACGACGGCGTCGGTTAAAGAATTTCCGCCCAAGCGATTTGCACCGTGGATCGAGATACAAGACGCTTCGCCCGCGGTGTAAAGCCCCGAAATTTTAGTGCTCATATCATCAAATTTAGACACTTCGATGCCGCCCATCGAGTAGTGTGCGGTCGGACGAATCGGAATCGGCTGTTCGATAAGATCGATACCCTCAAACAAAATGGCGGTGTGTCTGATCTTAGGAAGGGCTTTTAAAATTTTATCTTTTCCGAGGTGTCTTACGTCAAGTAGCACGTATGCGCCTAGCCCCTCGCCGTATCCCCTACCCTCGCGAATCTCGGTTTCGATCGCGCGAGCTACGACATCGCGCGGCGCAAGCTCCATCTTTTCGTGGTAGTTTTTCATAAAGCGCTCGCCTTTGTTATTAAGCAGATATCCGCCCTCGCCGCGCGCAGCTTCGGTAATGAGCGCGCCGCCGCTTTTGATACCGGTCGGATGAAACTGCACCATCTCGGGATCGCTAAATCCAAGACCCGCGCGCAGTGCAGCCGCGATACCGTCGCCGGTAGCGATATAAGGCACCGAGGTGCGGTTGTAAAACATCCTCGTATATCCGCCCGTTGCGATTACCAAGGCTTTGCAAAGCACTGGATAAAAATCGCCGGTTTGGATATTTCGAAGCACGACGCCCTCGCATCTGCCGTCAGGCGCGCTGATCTCAAGCAACTCGTGATCGATTAAAAATTTCACGCCGTTGCTGACCGCATCGTCAAAACAGGCATGCATCAAGATATGACCCGTCTTATCGGCGGAGTAGTTGCATCGTTTTTTAGACGCGCCACCCATAAAGCGCTGTGCTACGCCGCCCGGGACGCCGCTTTCTTTACCGTCCACGCCGCCGCTGGCGTTTCTGGAAAATAGCGTGCCGATGTAATCCATCTCGGCAATCGTAGGGCCCGCAAGCTCGCAAAATTTAATCGCGGCGTCCTGATCTACGAGATATGCGCCGCCCTTTACGGTGTCGTAGGCATGAAGCTTGTATGAATCACCGCCACTGAAGCTCGTAACGCCGTTGATACCGCCTTCCGCCATACAGGTGGCGTTGCGCGAAGGCATCATCTTCGTAGCTACTACGACACTGAGATTTGGATTACTCTTTCTTACCGCTACGGCTGCACGCAAACCCGCGCCTCCCGAGCCGATAACAAGTACGTCCACACTAGGAAGGCCGCCTTCGTTGCCGCCGTCTGCGCTTTTACTTTTGTCGGTATCCACGCAGCCGCTAAGGCTAAGCGCGCCGACGCTGATACAGGCCGATTTTAAGAAATCGCGTCTGTTGAAATTTGATTCGCTCATTGTACTTCCTTGAAATTTCGTTGAATGGCAGCGCCAAAACAGAATTTTGATTGATTTTAGAGATTATATATTATCAATTCTTTAAGAATATTGAAATTCTTAAATATTATTTAGTAAA
>CALHQN010000167.1 GCA_938036585.1 uncultured Campylobacter sp. | reverse complement strand
CTGCCCGCTCCTTTAAGCCCAAAATCCGCGTCCGTGGACGGCACAGCACCGGGGCTTAAAATTTTGCCCGTAGCGTTTGGTTTTAAAATTTCACCCGCAGCGCTAGGGTTTAAAATTTTATTCGTCAGGCTTGAAGCCAAAATTCCCGCCTCCGCGCTAGAGCTTAAAATTCTCGCAGCGCCGCTAGAGATAAAATTCTTCGCCGCCGCATCGAAAACTAAATCCACAGCCGAGATGCCGGAGCTTAAAATTCTGCCCGTCCAGACAGAGGCTAAAATTTTGTTCGCGCCGCTAGAGTTCAAATCTGCCGAACCATTAGATTTTATCGGCTTTGTATTGCCGCCGCATAAAAACCTGAAGCTCGGGCTGTTTTTAAATTTAGAATTTAAGTCGCCCTTGGGCTTGGAATTTGCGCTGCCCTTAAATTTTAAATCCGCGTATGTGTTCCTAGGCCTCAAATTCGCGCACGAATTTTGAAACTCGGAATTTACCGCGCCCGCTAACACGGTGCCTAAAATTTTATTATCCGCCATAACGCCATAAATTTTATCGCCATGTGCGGCGCTGTAAAATTCGGCGCAGTATTTTGCGCCATAAATTTTATTTCCGCGCCGGGTAGCACGAAATTCACCCTCGAGCCTGGTGCCCCAAATCTCGCGTCTAGCGTCATAAATTTCATCCGCGCACGCGGCGAAATTTCGCGCCTCACACATAGATATACTCGCTCATCAACGGCTGCAGCCCGCCTGCGCGGATCGCCTCGCAGACCTCGCTTACGCTGCGCGCATCGCTGATCTCGAACTGCTCGTCGCCCCTCTGCTCGCTGTGCCCGCCGATACCCACGCTCACGCCCGCCGAAATTTTGCTCGCCGCGATCCTGATCGCGTTATCGCGGAAGCCCGCCCTCTCGCGCGTAGAGATCGTAATCTGCGCACTTGGCAGCAGCAGCCGATACGCGCACATCACCTGCAGCAGCTCGCGCTCGCCGACGTCCTTCGGGTTTATTTTGTCGTTGTTGATGATCGGGCGCAGGCGCGGCACCGAAAAAGCAATCTCGGCGCGCGGGTACTTTCGCTGAAGCAGCCACGCGTGCACGCCCGTGGCAAAGGCATCGCGGCGGAAGTCTCCGAGCCCCAAAAGCGCCGCGAAGCCCACACCGCGCATACCGCCTCTGATCGCGCGCTCTTGAGCTGCGAATCGATACGCAAAAACCCGCTTGTTGCCCGCAAGATGCAGCTGCGCGTAGCGCGCGGGGTCGTAGGTTTCTTGAAAAACGGTGACGAAATCGACGCCGCAAGCGTGTAGATAAGCGTAATCGGCGGAGTTTAGCGGATAAATTTCGACGCCGATTACCTTAAAATACTGCCGCGCGAACTCGCAGGCACGCCCGATGTAGCGCACGGGGCTGTTTTTCTCGCTCTCGCCCGTGAGTATCAAAATTTCTTCTAACCCGCTCGCCGCTATCGCCTCAAACTCCGCCTTTAGCTGCGTCTCATCAAGCCTTGCGCGCGCGATTTTGTTTTTGCAGTTAAAGCCGCAGTAAACGCACAGATTGTCGCAGTAGTTTGAGATGTAAATCGGCGTGAAAACGGCGATGTTGCTGCCAAAATGCGCTGCTTTTTCGCGCGCTGCGACACGGGCGATCTGCTCCAAATGCTCGCCCGCACGCACGCTTAGTAGCGCCGCAAAATCGCGCAGATCCCTATTTTTCGCGCCGATCGCTCTTTGCACGTCCGCCTCGCTCGCCTCCTCACAAAAGCCCTCGCGCAGAGCGAGCGTACGCTCCATTGTCTCGCTTCCGATATCCTCCATGCCCGCTAGATAGCCGGTCCCCATCATCTTTAAAATTTTCCTTTTAAATTTTCATTTAAATTCCACGCGGCACGTTTTTGCGTGTAAATTTACGCGCCGCAAAGTTTCTTTTCGTTTGGTTTAGAAGCGCATTTTAGCAGGATTTCAGTAAAAAATTTTAAAACGGAGCGCCCCGTTCGCATTTTAAATTTTAGTGATTATTAAAAGACGAAAGAATATACTTTCGTAAAATTTTAAGGAGAAGCGATGAAAAAAATCATTTTAGGTTTAGCCCTGTTGGGCTCTTTGGCTTTTGGCATAACTTTTAGCAAAGAGCAAGTTAAACAATTTGAGCAAAATTGCGAAGCAGGCAATATTGAAGCTTGCGGTGACGCCGGCGCTCTTTATCAAAATCCGACCGTATTCGGGGGAAACGCATCCGATAGAGACTATAAAAAAGTGCTTTACTACTTTAAAAAAGCTTGCGATGGAAACGATTATGCAGCTTGCTCGGATTTGGGAGCAATGTATGATAATGGCATAGGGGTAAAAAAGGATTATAAAAAGGCTGTCGAACTATTCGATAAAGCTTGCGACGGCGGAATCGCAGACGGCTGCAACAATTTAGGTCATATGTATGCAAATGGCAAAGGAGTTAAAATGGATATGACGCGGGCTATGGGATATGCCAGAAGAGCCTGCGATGCGGGGAGCTGGGTAGCTTGCGGGAATTTTGCTTCAGGTCTCGAAGCCAATAACGACAGAGCAATGGCGACACAATACTATCAAAAAGCCTGCGAAATGGGTAAAAAAGACCCGGCGCTATTAGACTATGAAAAAGACTATTTACGAGAATACTGCGATAAATACGACATACTAAAATAGTCTGCCGATAAATAGGGCTTTTGGCGCGATGAAATTTTAAAATTTCATCGCCGAGCTTGCTGCGCGTTGCACCGCTACCAAATTACTTTTTGCCTCGGCGCTTTAAGACGCCTAGCGAAGTGAGGAATTTATGTCGTTTGGCATAGAGCTTAACAATACGCGCTGGGATTTAACTCACATGGAGCAAAAACCTTGCGCGATATGTATCCGTACAAACCCAAGAAATGCAAATTCCGCGCAAAAAAACACGGCTCGCGCAACCAAGCCGCGTTTAAAATTTTAATCGCTACCTCAAAAATCCCGTTAGCGGCGAGCTTGCGCTGGCCGTTTTGCAAACGGCGCCGAGCCCCGCCAGATAGGCATCGCGCCCCGCCTGCACGCCGAGCGCAAACGCCCGCGCCATCAGCGCCAGATCCCCGCTCGTGGCGATCGCCGTATTTACCATCACCGCAGCGCAGCCCATCTGCATCGCCTCGCAGGCCTCGCTAGGCGCGCCGAGCCCCGCATCTACGATGATCGGCACGTCGATTTCGCCCAGCAAAATTTCGATCATCCCGCGCATCATCAGCCCGCGATTGGAGCCGATCGGCGCAGCCAGAGGCATCACGGCGGCGGCTCCTGCGCTTACCAGATCGCGAGCGACGCACAGATCGGCGTGCATGTAGGCAAGCGGCACGAAATCCTCGCGCGCCAGGGCCTCGCAGGCCTTGATCGTCTCGGCGTTGTCGGGCAGAAGGTATTTGCTGTCGCCTATGATCTCGATCTTTACGAAATCGCCGCAGCCCAGCTCGCGCGCGAGCCGTGCGATCCGCAGCGCCTCCTCGGCGTTTCGCGCGCCGCTGGTATTCGGCAGCAGCGTGACGCCGCGGGGGATGAAATCCAAGATATTGCGGCTCTTGCTTTCGTTCACGCGGCGCAGCGCGAGCGTGACAATCTCACAGCCCGCATGCCGCACGCAGGCGTCTATCATCGCGTGATCGAACTTGCCAGAGCCCATTATCAGGCGTGAGCTAAACTCCCTGCCGCCTAAGATCAGTTTATCGTCCATTCTATCCTCTTTAATTTAAATTTTCGTTTTTATGCGCGGCGCTAAATGGCGTATATCAGCGCACGGTGATTATACACAGCGAAATTGCGGCACGGATTGTGCGCCTTGCTTATATCGCTATTTTAACGCGCCGCACGACGCCGCGCCCAAGTTTTAAAATCTCTCGTCAAATTTTATGCTACGACACAAAATTTTAAAATTTTACGCGCAGACTGCGGCTCGCTTTGCTGCACGAAATTTTAAATCCTGCATTCAAAAGTAGCTTGCTCGCGCCGAATAAATTTTAAAATTCTACCTGCCCGCGAGCTCCGCACGGCAAATAGTTTAAATTTCGTCGTTTAAATTTAGATCTCGCGGCTAAATTTACGCGGCGCGCGGTAAATTTCACGCCGTCTTAAAAACGCGCTGTATACCGCCGAAACGCTCTATACTTCTCAAAAATAATCGCGCGAGGCTTAAATTTAGCAACAATACACAAAGGCGCGTAAATTTAGAAATGCAGGCGCACGATGAGCGGTCAGGCCTAGCCCTCCTCGCCCAAAATCAGCCTAAGCGCGACGTTTGCCTGATGTGCGGCGCAGATCGCCACGCGCGGCGCGAGCAGCCCCACGCCCTGATCCGCGGCGCTTTTGCGGTCGCCACAGACGAAGATGTTTTTGCCGAGCCGCGTCGTGCGGATCTCGTTAGCATCACCGCTGCCCGCCATGCCGCTAGCGCAGATCAAAAAGCGATCCGTGCCGCCGAATGCGCCAAAAATCATCGCTTTCGCCGCCGCGTCGTCGAAGCACTCGCAAATTATACGCTCGTTTTTTAAAATTTCGGCTACGTTTTGCGCGGTAAGTCGTTCGTTTAAGGTTCGCACGCGCACGAACGGGTTTATGCGCGCGATTTTTTCGCGCAGAGCATCCGTTTTAGGCTTGTAAAGATCGCCGATCTCGTACTGCTGGCGGTTCAGGTTGGTCGGCTCAACGACGTCGAAGTCAATCAAAAAGAGCTCGCCCACGCCCGCGCGCGCAAGCAGGATCGCGACGTTGGAGCCGAGCCCGCCGAGCCCGCAGATCGCCACGCGCGAGCCTTGCAGTGCCTCGTTTACCGAAGGAGCGTTGCGCGCAAGCATCAGCGCACGAAGCTCCTGCGGCGCCAGCTCCGCACCGTGCGCGAGCAAAAAGAGCTCATCGCCCGCCTTCAGCTCGCAGTTCTGCGTGCTCGCATAGCCGTTTATCACGGCGATCTCGCCGCTAAATTTAACCTCGCGCTTCAGCCCGTCAAGATCGCTCGCGCCCGTTTCGTAAGCTTTGCCGTTTAATTTTATCTGCATTTTGATCCTAAATTTTATCTTTTTGCCGTTTAAATTTATCGCGCAAATTCGGATTTGCGCGCGGCGCCTTGCATCTGCGCGAACATAGCGCGCATTTATACGGTATTGCGGCACAGTTGCGACAAAGATCTGCGCAGTTGCGGCGCACCGCACAAATGCTCGCACGAGTTGCGGCGTAAGCGAGGCGTAGCGAGCGCATCGCGCATGACTTTAATCTGCAAATTTAATCCCGCTTTTAACGCGTAATGTTTTAAGCCTACTGTGCGCATTGCATTCGACCAATACGGCGCGTCGTAGAGGCCTCGTATAGCACGCGCAGCATACGCCAAATCCGCTAAATTTAGCGCATTAACCCAACTTATCGGTTAAATTTAAAGTCGAGAAGCGCTAGAGTGATCCGCCGAATTTAAAAGCTGCTAAACGCACGAATAAATCCGCGCTGCGGCTAAATTTAAAATTTCAAGCCGAACCGAACCGACGAAAAAACAGCACACAGCAGCATACGTCGCAATGTGCATGGCGGCAGAGATCTCGGGGTAAATTTTAAACCCCGCGCCCAGACCCCGCAACTTCGGCGTAAATTTTAAAGCCATACGCTCAATCTTGCGGCGGCGCAGTTTACAGCTCCACACCCAGTCGCCGCAGCTGGCGATGCAAATTAACGTTCCGCCGCCGAAATAAAATTTAAACTCTATCGCCGCGGAGCGAATTTTAAAACTCCTACGTCCTGCCGCCGCGGCCTAGTTCTCTTTCAAAATTTAAAGCTCTCCGCAGGCACCGGGCTACCGCGGCTTCCTCATAAATTTAAAAATCCAAACGCTGTCGTGTCGCTACGCCATGTCGCCCTATCGCTTAAAATTTTAACGACGCTCGTGCCAATTTTAAGCCCCAGCCGCTGTGTCGCTACGCCGCTTAAAATTTAGCGACCTCCGCGCGGATTTAAACCTCGGCTGCGTAATTTTTAAAATAATTCAAAGCTCCGATCTCAGCCGCCACCTACAAACTCGACAATCTCATATTTTTTGCCGCTTGAGATCTGCGTGCGCTCCCACGCCTCTTTTTTTAAAATTTCGCCGTCGCGCTCGAGCGCCACTAGGCGCAGATCATGTCCGCGTCGGCGCAAAAACTCGCCCACGCTCATATCCTGCGCCAGCTGCAGCGGCTCGCCGTTTACGCAGATCTCAATCATCGCTCGCCCCTAAGCTCTCGCGATACTCCTCGTAAGTGCCCCTAAAATCGACGATTTCGCCGTCTCCTTTGAGGTGCAAAATTCTATTTGCAAACGCGTCGATAAGCTCGCGGTCGTGGCTCACGCAGATCGCGCATCCCGTGAAGTTATACAGCGCTTCACCGAGCGCGATGATCGCCTCAAGATCGAGGTGGTTGTTGGGCTCGTCGAGCACCAGCAGGTTCGGCCGCTGCAGCATTAGCTTGCTTAGCATCACGCGGTGCTTCTCGCCGCCGCTTAGGCTGCCCACGCTTTTCTCCTGCTCGGCGCCGCTAAAAAGCATGCGCCCAAGGCATTTGCGAATTTCATCCAGATCCCTATTCTGCGGGCTCTGTAGATATTCGTAAAGCTTGAGCTCGCCTGAAATTTTATTATTCGTATCCTGCGCGAAATACCCGGGCTCGATCGTGGCGCCCATATGCACCTTGCCGCGCTGCGGCGCGAGCTCGCCCATGATGATCTTGCAAAGCGTGCTTTTGCCCACGCCGTTTCGCCCGATGATGCCGATCTTATCGCCGTGAGCGAGCTTGAGGTTGAAATTTTTTAAAATTTCAACCTCGCCGAAGCTCATATCCACGCCGCTTAGCTCTAAAATTTCATTGCCGATCTCGCGCGTGGGCTTAAATAAAATACTAGGCTCCCTGCGCGAAGAGGTCGCAAGCTCGCTAAGATCAAGCTTATCGAGCTGTTTTTGGCGGCTCGTAGCCTGCTTCGCCTTGCTTGCGTTGGCGCTGAAGCGAGCGATAAATTTTTCAAGCTCCGCCTTTTCTTTGAGCTTTTTCTCGCGCTCGAACTGCGCCTGTTTGGCGATGAGATTGGACGCGATAAACCAGTCGTCGTAATTGCCGCTAAATTCGCGCACTCGCCTAAAATCAACGTCGAGGATGTCCGTGCAGACGCGGTTTAAAAAGTGGCGGTCGTGGCTGATGACTACGAGCGTGCCCGCGTGGCGATTTAGCTCAAACTCGAGCCACGAAATGGCGTCGATATCGAGGTTGTTCGTCGGCTCGTCCAAAAACAGCACGTCGGGGCGCGGGAAGAGCACCTGCGCGAGAAGGACCTTAAATTTATCGCTCGTCTCGATCTCGCTCATCTTTTTATCAAAGTCGTTCAGCCCCAGCGAGCTTAAAATTTTCTCGATCCTCGTTTCGTACTCGTAGGCGGGATCCTCCTCGGCGCAGATCATCTCAAGCTCGCCGAGGCGCTCGTTTATCTCGTCGTTAAACTCGCCCGCTTCGTAAAGCTGCGTCTTTTCGCGCACGGCGTCATAGAGGCGCTTGTTGCCGTAGAGTACGGCGTCTTTGACGCTGAAGCTTTCGAAGGCGAATTGATCCTGCCCCAAAACGCCAATTTTAAGCCCGCTTTGTATTAAAATTTCGCCGCTGCTTGCTTCGATCTGCCCGCTTAAAATTTTAAGTAGCGTCGATTTGCCCGCGCCGTTTGCGCCGATAAGACCGTAGCGCCTGCCCTTATCGAGGCTTAAATTTACATTTTCAAAAAGCAGCTGTTTGCCGAAGCGCATCGTAAGATCTTTGATTTCAACCATATTTTTCCTTTTAAATTTCTCTTTGCATTGCCTTGCGCGCGGACTTCTGCTAGGTTTTGCGCGCAAATTTCATCTCACAGTTTTATTGCGGCTTTTGTGCCGCGCGAAACTGCGATAAATTTCTCCTATTGTAGCTTAAAATTCTGAAATTTCGCCGAAGGGGCGCGAGCAGGCGCGATTAAATTTAAACCGCTAGAGCAATTTAAATTTTAACCGCTGTAATCGCTATCGCGAGTGATGATGAGCGTGTAGTTCGGATACGCCGCGCGCACCTGCTTGCAGACCGCGCGAAACGTCGCCTCCATATCGGGCGCTGCGAAATCGACGATAACATCGAAGCTGATCGAGTGTTTTGGCTCGTCGAGATAAAATCCATGTATCTGCGAGACGAACTCATGCGAAAACGCCATCTGCTTGATATGCTCGTAGATCTCGGCGGCGCGCGGATCGTTCCTGTTAAACGCGTAAATTCCTACGGTGTCTAGGATGATATTAAATTTCGCAAAAATGGCGTTTTGGATGCGGCGTGTAAGAGCGTCGATCTGTGCCGCTGTCGTATCGCTTGCGACCTCGATGTGGATGCTACCGACCATCTTATCGGGCCCGTAGTCATGAAACATCAGATCATACGCACCGATGACGCCCTCAAAGCCGCGCACGACGTCGTAAATTTCATTCGTAAGCTTCAAGCTCGGACGCGAGCCCAAAAGCTTGCTGATCGTATCGCGTAGAATTTCATACGCCGTTTTGATCAGAAGAGCCGAAATTATCGCGCCCAGATACGCCTCCAAGCTCAGCCTGAAAATAAGCGAAATCAAAGCCGCTACGAGAGTGGCTAACGACACGAGCGCATCGTATTTGGCGTCCACGCCGCTAGCGATGAGCGAGTCGGAATTTACGCGCTCGCCCGTCTTTTGAGTATAAAGCCCCAGGCTAAATTTCGCCGCGACCGCTACGGCGATGATGACGAGCGAAACCGCATTATAATTCGCCGCCTGCGGATGAATGATCTTTTTGATCGATTCTACTAGCGAGACGCCGCCGGTGTAGAGGATGATGACGGCGATTACGATCGCGCTTAGATACTCGATCCTGCCGTGCCCGAAGGGGTGCGCGCGATCGGGTTGCTTGCTAGCAAGATGCACGCCCACGATCGTAATGACGGACGAAAGCGCGTCGCTTAGGTTATTTACGGCATCAAGCACGATCGCGATCGAGCCAGAAATCAGCCCCACGACGCCCTTAAATGCCGCTAAAATTACATTTGAAATGATACCGATCGCGCCGGTGCGAATGATGATTTTATCCCTGCTATACGCCGCTTGAGGCACTTCCATTATTTATTTCCTTTGAAATTTTATTCCAAGCCGCAATCTTTGCGCGTATAGGTCAGATCGGCGATTTTTTCGCCGCTTTGCAGAAATTCTCGTACGCCTATGCGATTTAGACCGCCCGCTTTCATCATCGCGCAGACGTCCTTTTGCCTGTTGGCGCGCAAAATGCTTTCAAAATTTTGCTTGATTTTGGGATCTACTTTATCCCAAATTTCATTTTTTAGAATCGTGGGAATTACAAATTTATCGCCCTCGCATGTAGCCGCGCTCAACTCTATATTTTTAGTCGCGGGGTGAATGTGCCCATTTACGGCATCCGCCAAAGCCTTGCAGCGCTCGGCATCGGCATCTCCCGCAAACGCCGCGCTACAGATAAATACACCGAACAGGGCGAGTATAAATTTTTTCATTTTTATTCTCCTTATTTTTTACTTTTTATAAACTTTTAATGCTTCTTCAAGCACTTTCATTGCCTTTTCTATATCATCTTCTCCAACACAGAAAGAAAATCTTACTTCATTTTTTCCTAAACCTTCTGTTTCATAAAAACCTTCCCCAGGTGCAAG
>CALHQN010000166.1 GCA_938036585.1 uncultured Campylobacter sp. | reverse complement strand
GCCCTCGCCCGCGCATTTTTCGCAGCGCCCGCCCTTGACGTTGAAGCTGAAGCGGCCGATCTTGTATCCGCGCAGCTGCGCTTCCTTCGTCGCGGCAAAAAGCGCGCGGATCTCGTCCATCACCCCCGTGTAGGTCGCGGGATTGCTGCGCGGAGTGCGTCCGATCGGGGTTTGATCCAGATAGATCACTTTATCCAGGCTCTCAAGCCCCGAAATTTTAGCGTCCTTTACCGCGTGCAACTTTCTAGCGCGATTTAGCTCCTCAAGCGCGGTAGGCAGTATGGTTTGCAGCACCAAGGAGCTCTTGCCGCTGCCGCTAACGCCCGTGATGCCGACTAAATTTCGCAGCGGAAATTTCGCGCAAAGGCCGTGGATGTTATTGATGTTTACGTTTTTGATACTTAGCCAAAGCTCCTGTTTGCGGTGCTTTTGGTAGTTTATCTCCTTTTGGTTGTTTAGATACAGCGCGGTTTGCGTATTGCTTTGAAGCAGATGCGCGACGTCTCCTGCGAATACGACCTCGCCGCCTAGATTACCCGCCCCCGGGCCGATATCTACGACGAAGTCTGCCGCCTCGATCGTCTTTTTATCGTGCTCGACGACGATTACGGAATTTCCCTTTTCCTGCAAGCTTTGCAGCGTCTTGATGAGCTTTTGCGTATCGCGCTCGTGAAGCCCGATACTAGGCTCGTCGAGCACATACATCACGCCGCTAAGACCCGAACCGATCTGGCTTGCGATACGGATACGCTGCGCCTCGCCGCCGCTGATGGTGCGCGCATCGCGCCCAAGCGTGAGGTATCCAAGCCCCACATCCTTTAAGAAAAACAGCCTCTCGTTGATCTCTTTTAGGATCGGCGCAGCGATCTGCGCGTCCTTTTCGCTTAAATTTGAAAACCGCTTTTCGTCGCTGAAAAATTCCACGCAGTCTGCGATACTCATATTTATCACGTCGCCGATGCCTTTTCCCGCGACCTTTACGGCGAGGCTTTCCGGGCGCAGGCGCAGTCCGCCGCAGTCTGGGCAAATTTTTTCACTCATATAATCGTCCAGATCGCTTTCGTTTTTGAGCAGATCGTAGGCGTATTTGATCGCGCCCTCAAATTTTCGCACGAGTTTATGTTTTTTCCAGTAAAAATCGATCTCTTTGACGCTGCCGTAGAGGATCAGCTTTTTTTGCTCCTCGCTTAAGCTTGCATACGGGATTTTGACGTTTATGCCGTTTGCCTCGCAAAATCCGAGCAGAAATTTATAGTAATAGCTCTTGTTAAATCCCGACATCACCTTGATCGCGCCGCCCTCGATCGAGGCGTTTTCGTTGATGATCTTGCCCAGATCGAGGCTAAATTTTATCCCCAGCCCGTCGCAGCTCTCGCACGCGCCCTTTGGGGAGTTGAAGCTAAACGCGAGCGGTTCGAGCGGCTTGAATGAAATTTTACAATCAAAGCACGCCATATGCTCGCTGTAGTGGATCAGACTCTGCGCAAGACCTAGCTCGGCGGCGTTTGCGATCTCCACCTCAAGCTCGCCGAAGCTGAGCTTGAGCGCCTTTTCGACGTCGCTTGCGATACGGATGGAATTTTCCTCGTCGATGATCGTGCGGTCGATGATGACCTTGATCGAGTGCTTTTTCGTCTTGCTTAGCTCGATCTCCTCGTCCAGTCGCACCAGCACGCCGTCTATCTGAGCGCGCACGTAGCCCTGCTCGCGCAAGCTTTGCAACATATCGGCGAAGCTGCCCTTTTTCTCGCGCACCAAGGGCGCGCCCAGGATCACCTTTGCACCGCGCGGCAGCTTCATAATCTCGGCGATGATGTCGCTGGAGCTCATCTTTGAGATCGGCTTGCCGCATTTGTGGCAGTGCTGCACCCCCACGCGCGCATAAAGCAGCCTCAGATAGTCGTAAATTTCGGTGATCGTGCCCACCGTCGAGCGCGGATTTTTCGACGTCGTTTTTTGATCGATCGCGATCGCAGGCGTTAGACCGTCGATCTTATCGACGTCGGGCTTGCCTACGCGGTCCAAAAACTGCCTCGCGT
This sequence comes from uncultured Campylobacter sp., assembly GCA_938036585.1. GTDB lineage: Bacteria > Campylobacterota > Campylobacteria > Campylobacterales > Campylobacteraceae > Campylobacter_B. The sequence continues at coordinate 5,319 of CALHQN010000166.1, read as the reverse complement.
AGCTGCTTAGACTCTCGACGTATCTGCGCTGCCCCTCGGCATATAGCGTATCAAACGCTAGAGTGCTCTTGCCGCTGCCGCTAAGACCGGTAAAAACGACGAGTTTGTCCTTTGGAATTTGCAAATTTATATTTTTCAGATTGTGTTCGCGCGCGCCTGTGATGGTGATGAGATCGTTCATTTTCGCCCTTTTGTGCAAATTAATCTTACATTATAGCTCAAATTGTTAAAATTGCGCTTTTGGAAGGGGCGGCGATGATACTAATCTGCACAGCTTTGCGCTGCGAAGCCCAAGCGATAATCGAGAGTTTTAAACTTACGCGTAGCGGCGATCTATTCGCAGGCGAGCAGATGCTTCTATACATCTGCGGCGTGAGGTTTGGGGCTAAATTTAAAGCGGGCGCTGTAGGCGGCATAGAAATAGAATTTAAGAGCGAACCCGGCGCGGAATTTGTTCGCCGTGCCGAGACAGACGCGGAATTCGGGCGTGAGCTTCGCAAGGATCGGCGCGGCGCGGACGCAAAATTTAAGCATCGTTTGGGCGCGGGCGCGCTCTGCGGCGACGCAGAGACAGGCTCTGCGCGAAATGAGGCTGAAAATTTTGAAATTTCAGATTTTGGTTCCGCGCAAAATTCAGAGCGCTTCGGTGAAATTTTACTTTCGCGGCGCGTGGACTTTGCGCTAAACATAGGCGTCTGCGGTTGCGCGGATAAAGGCGTGCAAATCGGCAAGGCGTTTTACTTTGACGGCACGGCAGCGCGGGAATTTTGCGGCGAGGACGGATCGGAGCTTCGCAGCTCGCAGGCGATGGGGCGCGGCGCGCGGACTCCGAAATTTCAAAATTTCCGCTCGCAGACATTTTGCGGCGCGAGTTTGGACGGCAAGCTGCTGGCAAATTTAATCTGCGTAAGCGAGCCTAAAATTTTAAACGCAGTGCAGCGGAGCGGTGAGGCAAATGTCGCAGCGATCGAGGGGTGCGGCGAGATAAACGCACAAGCCCCAACGCAAGGGGTAAACGGCTCAGCAGATACAAAAAATTTCACGCAAGGCGCGGTGCGGGCCGCAACACAAAGCTTAACGCAGGCCGCGGCGCAAAATTTAGCGAGCGTAAAACCCTCACAAATCGCGGTAGGTGGGCACAGCGTCGCGACGAATACCGCAGTGCGCGCAACACAAAATACGCCGTGCATGGCAAAAGACGTTACCCGCGGGCTAGAAAATCGCGACATCAGGCTTTACGATATGGAGAGCGCGCTTTTCGTGGGTGCTTGCGAGCGCGCGGGCGTGCCGTGGGCGATGATGAAGATCGTAAGCGATCATCTGCGCGGCGAGCGGCTTAGCAAAGGCTTCGTCTATGAGCTCGTAAAGGCGCGCCTGCCGCAAATCCGCGCCGCGATAAAGAGCAAAATTTAACTATGGATGCGTACGCAAAAAAACCGAACCGAGAGATAAATTTCGGCTTCATATGCCGATGCATCGCGGAATTTAAAGGTATTGAGGAGGCGCAGGAGAAACGATGAAAATAAAAGACTCTTATCTGTATTTTGCCCTCTTGGCGTGCGCATGCATCGCGGTTTGCGCGTATGCCGTAGCGGATCTGTTCGCGGATCCACCCTCGCTAGTCTTTTTAGCCCTTTTGCTCGTATTTGCCTGCATCGGGCTATGGCTAAAAGACGCTCTAATAGGCGCGCGCTACCTATTTTACTGCGTCTGCGTGCAACTACTCTTTGCAGCGACCATTTTCGCCGCCCTTAAATTCCCCGCCATGGCGCAGTTTGTGCGCAGTGCGGAGATAGGCACCGGCGGCACCGGCATACCGCTAGGCATCGTTCTGCTCGTGCTGCCCGCGTTTTTCTGCGCCCTGCCGTATTACTACCGAACGGGCGTCAAAAAAATCCCGCAAAAGTTCGCACTCGGCGGAATTTTGATCCTAAACGTCGCTATTACGCTAGCTTACGCCTTCTATTTCGAGCGACTATTCTGCGGCACGATCTGAAATTTCAACGATTTTCAGTGACGGCGCGCGAAATTTAAGTATAATTTGCAAAATTTAAACGAAGCGGAGCAAGATGACGGAGGCAAAAAAGGAGCTGGGCGCGCAGTTTAGCGTGAATCTGAGCGAGCGATCAAGCGCGTTTTTGGGCGCGCTATTTGAAAAATTTCACTTTTCATTTCAGCAACGAAAGCAGCTTGCGGAGTTTGCGAGCGATTTTGAGGCGTGGGACGAGACCCCCGTTTATGAGCTGCTTGCGGACGAGCAGCGCGAGTTAAATTTTAATAAAGCCAAATTTAATAAAGCAGGGAAAGTCCCAAACGGCGAGCAAATTTTTAATTTCGTGCGCGAAGCCTGGCTGGATCTCAAGTCGCGCCCGCACTCGTACGCGAGCTTCAAAAGCGATTACGCGCCGAGAAAATTTGAAATTTCATCCTTTCGCGCAGAGCGTATCGCCTTGGGGCGCTGTCCGGTGGCGAGCGAAAGCACCCGCTGCTGCAATCTGCTGACGCTTGATGCGGTTAATTCGTGCGGTTTTGACTGCTCGTATTGCGCGATCGGCTCCTTTTACAAGCACGGGAAAATCGGCTTTGACGAGAATTTTGCGGCAAATTTAGCGCGCCTGCGGCTCGATCCCGCGCGCAGCTACCACATCGGCACAGGTCAGAGCTCCGACTCGCTCATGTGGGGCGATCGCTTCGGCATTTTAAGCGCATTATGCGATTTTGCGGCGCGGCATCAAAACGTGATTTTGGAGCTTAAAAGCAAGTCGAACAATATCCGGTTTTTCCTGCAGCGCGAGATCCCGCGCAACCTCATCGTTACTTTTTCGCTCAACACTCCCGCGATCATAGCGAACGAGGAGCATCTAAGCGCGAGCCTGGATGCGCGGCTCGCGGCGGCAGAAGCGCTCGCGGCGCGCGGCATTTTGGTGGGCTTTCACCTCCACCCGATGGTTTGGTACGAAGGGTGGCAAAGCGATTACGGCGCGCTTTTTGAGCGGCTGCTACGCCGCTTCGATCCAAGCGGCGTCGCGATGGTTTCGCTCGGTACGCTTACTTTCATCAAGCCCGTCGTCAAGAAGCTGCGCTCTCGCGGGCTGCGGAGCAAAATTCTGCAGATGCCCCTTACGGACGCGAACGGCAAGCTGTCCTATCCGCTGCAGATCAAACGCGAGCTTTTTAAATTTGCCGCGGACGCGCTTTCGCCGTGGCATGAGCGGGTGTTTTTCTACCTATGCATGGAGGATGCGAGCCTGTGGCGTGAGGTTTTGGGCTGCGAGTACGAAAGCAACGACGCCTTTGAGGAGGCGATGAAAGCGGCGTATTTTGCAAAGATACGGCGGCGCTAAACGCGCTGTTTGCTGCAAGCATCACAGCCCGTACCAGCTCGCATGCGGCGCTAAGAATACGGCGCGAAATTTGGCGGCGAGCGAGCGATTAAAATTTAGCGGCACACCCGGCTTTATAAAATTAAATTTTATAAATCGTGCGGGGCGGGCACAGCGAGTGGCGATGAAATTTTACAAAACGCTCGCACAGCAAAATGCCGCGGGCTAAATTTAAAATTTTACCCGGCAAAGTCGCGGCGCGGTTTAAATAATCCGCGTAAATTTAGCGGCGGATACAATGGGCAAAGAAAATTTAGCGCAGTAAAATTTACTCGGCGCTCTAAATTTAACGAGCCGAAGCGGCATTAAAATTTAAAGGAGAAAAGATGAAAGCATTGATCACGGGCGCAAACGGCGGTATCGGCAGCGCGGTTGCAGAGCTTTTGCGACAAAACGGCTATGAAATTTTAACGCTAAGCTCGCGCTTCGAAGATCTGGACGCGCTAGCGAAGGAGTGTCGCGCGTTGGCTGCGGTGTGCGAGGTGGGCGCGCTGATTTTATGCGCGGGTACGGCGAAATTTGCGCCGCTTGAGGCGATGAGCGAGAGTGAAATTTTAAAAATTTTAAACGTAAATCTCGCCGCAAATATCATCATCGCGCGCGCGTTTTTGCCGAATTTAAAGCGCAACCGAGCCCATATCATCGGCATTAGCTCGATCGAAGCGCTGCGAGCGAGCCGCTTTAGCGCGGTTTATAGCGCGAGCAAAGCGGGGCTGCGGGCGTTTCTGCTCTGCCTTTTTGAGGAGGCGCGCAAGCAGATCAGGGTAAGCTGCATCAACCCAGACATCACCAAAACGCCGTTTTACGAGGATTTGAGCTTCGAGCCCGCAGATGATGAGGCAAGCTTCGTGGACGCGGGGGAGATCGCAAATTTTACGCTGCAAATTCTGCGCACGAAGTCCAACGTGAGCGAGTTTACGATCCGCCCGCAAATCGTAAATCTGCGGAAAAAATCAAAATTTAATCGCGAAAGGGGCGAGCTTGAAAACTAGTAAAAGTAAAATTTTTATTATGTTAATTGCGGGGTTTTTTATTATTTATGGAGTTGTAAGAAGCAGCGGTATGTATTGCAATATGGAGGAATTCTTTTCTGATAAACAGGGCGAAGAGGATGACGCTTGCATCGCCAAGCTGATAAAACGAGCGGACGACGGAAACGGCTTTGCGGAAAGCAGACTAAGATACCCAAGCAGGGCGTATATCAAGCGCGTATGCGAAAAGGGGGTGGAAAACTTAGGCGAGCGAGAGAGATATTATTTCGAGCGCTACCAGAGCTGTGAGCCCTGGGGCTTTAAAACCCCAAAATTGCAAGACGGCGAAGCAAATACGACAAACGGCGATGCGAACGCAACAAACGGCGAGGGAAATTTAACGCGCGAGGGTGCGAATACAATCCGCGATGAAGCAGGCGTAATCAAACGCGATATAAATTCTACGGGAGGGTCAAATGTCGGGCGATAAAGCGAAATTGAAAATCGGTAAAAGTCATGTTTTTGTGTTAGTTTTGGCGCTTATTATTATTTATGCCGCGTTTGTAAGCGGTAGCGGCGGGTATTGCAGCGCGAGAGAATTTTTTTCAGACAGGCACGACGAAGAGGATGATGCCTGCATCGCCAAGCTGATAAAGCGCGCGGACGCGGGTAATATATATGCGGCAAATCGACTAAGATATCCGCACGAGGCGTATATAAAGCGCACATGCAAAAAGGAAGTGGAGAGCTTGGGTGAGCGCGAAAGATATTATTTTGAGCTCTACATCCAAAATCGCTGCGAAGCTTGGGGCTTTGAAACGCCCAAATCAAAGGGCGGCGAAGCAAATACGACGAGCAGCGATACGAACGCAACGGACAGCGAGGGAAATTTAACGCGCAAAGGTGCGAATACAATCCGCGATGAAACAGGCGTAATCAAACGCGATATAAATTCTGCGGGAGGG
>CALHQN010000165.1 GCA_938036585.1 uncultured Campylobacter sp. | reverse complement strand
CAATGCCGATAAAATGAACCTTTTTCACCTTTTTCCTTAAATAATTACGTTTAAATTTTTAAATCCCGCGTCGGCGAAATTTAAAAATTTAAACCATTCCGCGCCTTGAAATTCGCCTCTAAATTTTACGAGCTCGCCGCATCGTGTAGCCCCGTCTCGCTACTTCCAAATCCGCTTTTAAAATTTAGCGCTCGAAATTTGCCTTTAGAATTTCGCCTTTTAAAATTTGAGCGCTTGAAATTCCGCGTCCGAAACTTCGCTTTGAAACGGGGCGCTTAAAATTTTACGGCTCAAACTCGCGGTTAAAGCCTCGCGGCGAGCGGGGCGCCGCCGCGCCTGCCGCATCGTATCGTGCACCGAAGCCGCGTAAATTTCGGTAAATTTCATCGTGCACCAAACTATATAAATTTACGCCTCAAATTTCGCCGCTCGGGCTTTGCGGCAAAATCTATTTGGCGTTTTGCGCTTTAAATTTAGTCGATAAATTTACCCGCATAAATTTAAAATTTCATCGAAATTCTAAATTTCAGTGCGCCCGTTGATCGCCTTTATCAGCGAGAGCATATCGACGTTATCTAAGCTCACGCCCGTAGGCACGCCTTGGGCGAGCTTGGTAAATTTCAAACCCAGATCCGCGAGCTTATCCTCGACATGAAGCATGATCCCGTCGGAGTTAATCCCCGGCGTCAGCGCGAAGATCAGCTCGCTCGCGCCGTTTTGCTCCACCATAGCGCGCAGGGCTTCCACCGTCTCTTCGCCGGCGCTTTGCAACACGAAGTAGCGGCCGTTGTAAATTTTATTGCTCTCTAAAATAAAGATATCTTTGGGGTTTTCGACGATGCAAATTTTATCGCTCTCGCGCTCCTCGTCGGCGCAGTATTCGCAGATCTCGCCCTCGCAGACCGCTCCGCAGATGCGGCATCTGTGCAGTCCGCGCACCGCCTCTTCGATATTGTGCGCTAAATTTAGCCCCAAAAAGGAATTTTGCACGCTTACGTAGTAGGCAAAGCGTAGAGCGGACTTTTTGCCCACGCCGGGGAGCTTTTCAAAGCTTGCGACTAGCTCTTCGAACCTGTCTCCGCCGCTCATATGGCGCCCTTCGGCGAAAAAACGATCGAGAAGTAGTGCGTACCGTCGCTGTAATTGTACTCGAAGCGGAATTTATGCAGCTCGCAAATTTTATCGATGATGTAAAGTCCAAGCCCCATGCCGGTGGCTTTCTCGTCTTTATTTCTGATAAAGGCCTGCTTGTAGTGCTCGAATGATTTTGCAAGCGCCGCGCCGCGGTTGGCGACGCTGATCTTATTTTCGTCGCAGATGACGGCGACCTTTTTATCGGCGGAATATTTTAGGGCGTTGTCGATCAAATTTTTAATCGCCAGCGCGAATAGCCCGAAATCCACGTTTATCACCGAGTCGCACTCGATGTTTTCGCTGATGAGCTCGTCCCAATTATCGAGCATCGACATATCCCTTACCTGCTCTAAAATGAGGCTGAAATGGTAGTCTTGATAGTTTAGCGAGTAGCTTTTTGAGAGGAGTTGCTCGATTTTAGCAAACTCGTTGATTAAAATTTCAAGCCGCTCAAAAACGTTTACGAGTCTCACCTTTTGTGTCTCGTCCTCAAGCATTTCGGTGATGAGCCTGCCCTTGCCGATTGGGGTTTTGAGCTCGTGCATGATGGTGCGCAAAAACAGCTGGCGCGATCGGATCAACTCTTGAATTTTGGCAATCGCGTTGTTAAATTCCTGCGCGACCTGCCCGATCTCGTCCTCGCTGTGAGCGGCGGCTAAATTTACGTCCAAATTGCCCTGGGCGAATTTTTTGATATTTTTGCTTAGTTTTTTTAGCGGCGTGAAGCTCTTCATGATCGACAGATAAAGCGAAACCAAAACCGCGACGGTGAGGAAAAACCCGACCCAGAGCGGATCGTTTAAATTTTTGGTGCCGATACTTTCAAAAACGACGATGAAGGAGTTGTTTTTGATATTTAAAAAGAGCGAGTTGTTATACTCGACCGAGCTAAACTCCCCGATCGAGGTGTCTTGGACGAAAAATTTCTTCCCGCTGGTGCCGATATTTTGGATTACGTTTTTGTCTTTGACGAGCTCGAGCCCGAAATTTGAAAAATACTGCTCGATGTCGCTAGGCGGGGTGTTGCGTTTGTAAAGCTCAAGTAGATAATTTACCGCGTTTATCTGGTTTGCCTGCATCGCCCCCAGGGCTTTGCTCATCTGGATGCGCCCGAAAGTGATAAAAAGCGTGCATACCAGAATAAGCGCGATTACGAAAAATACGGTGATCTTCGTGATTAAGGAGTGTTTCATCCGATGAGCTTGTAGCCGATACCGCGAACCGAAAAGATATGCTTAGGCGCTTTGGAACTGTCGCCGATTTTGGTGCGTAAGCGTCCGATGATGACATCTAGGCTCTTTGAGTCCTTATCTTTTAGGCTCTTGCAATGGTATACGAGCTGCTCGCGAGATACCGAAAAGCTATGCTGCTTGATTAGGTATTCTAAAATTTCATACTCCGCAGGCGTTAACACGAGCGACTCCTCGCCGAAGTAAATTTCATGGCGCTTGTCGTCGATGCGAAATACGCTATCTGTGGCGGTTTCTTCCTTCTCGCTAGCTTTTTTATAGCGGCGGATGAGGCTCATGATGCGCGCGTGCATCTCTTTTGGATCATAAGGCTTGGGTAGATAATCGTCCGCGCCGATCTGAAGCCCCACGACGCGATCGCTCACGTCGCTTCTAGCCGAACTGATGATGATCGGGATGTCGTATTTCTCGCGGATCTCTTTGCAGACCTCAAGTCCGTCCATCCCAGGAAGCGTAAGATCCAAAATCAGCAGATCGTAGTTTTTGATCCCAGCGCTAATGCCCAGATACGGGTCTTCGAAGTTTGTAACTTGGATGTTAAATTTAGCCAGATATTCGGTTAGAAGCTGTGCAAACTCGCTGTCGTCTTCTATCATCAATACGTTTATCATTTTTTATCCTTTGCATCGTTGATTTGAAATTTTAAATATTGCATTATACATAAAAATAGTTAAGTCTTAACTTGCGTTTTATTAAATTTAGATAAAATTGCCCCTTTTGTATAGTTCAAGGAGAATTTCGTGGAAGAAGATTATTATGAAATTTTAGGCGTGGCGCGCGATGCCGACGCCGAGACGATAAAAAAGGCGTTTCGAAAGCTCGCTTTGGAATTCCACCCCGACCGCAACCAGGGCGACAAGGAATCGGAGGAGAAATTTAAAAAGATCAACGAAGCGTATCAAATTTTAAGCGACGATCAAAAGCGCAGGATGTATGATCGCTACGGCAAAGAGGGCATCAGCGGCGCATACGGCGGCGCGGGCGGCGGCGGATTTGATTTTAGCTCGATTTTCGGCGATTTTTTCGAGCAGGCATTCGGCGGAGGCGGACGCTCACGCCCTAGCGATCCATACGGTATAGATACCGAACTAGCCGTAACGCTGGAGTTTAAAGAGGCTTTAGAGGGCGTTCACAAGGAGATAAAATACAAGATCAAAAAGCCATGCTCCACCTGCGACGCTACCGGCTCGAAGGATAAAAAAAGACACACTTGCTCCGCTTGCGGCGGTACCGGGCGCGTCGCTGTCAGGCGCGGATATATGAGCTTCATCCAAAGCTGCTCCGAATGCGGCGGCACGGGCGAGATCGTAAAAGACAGGTGCAAGGATTGCGGCGGCAAGGGCTTTACCGAAGAGGACGTGAGCCTTAAATTTGATATTCCCGCAGGTATCGACGACGGACAGCGCGTGCGCCTAAGCGGCAAAGGCAACGTCTCCAAAACCGGCGAAATCGGGGATCTGTACGTGATAGTGCGCGTTAAGGAGGATAGCCACTTCCTGCGCGACGGAGACGACCTTTATATCGAGGTGCCGGTGTTTTTCACGCAGGCGATCTTGGGCGAGAGCATCGAGGTGCCGACGCCGCGCGGCAAGGCGGAGCTGAAGCTCAAAGTAGGCACCAAGGACAAGCAGCGCTTCACGATCTACGGCGAGGGCGCGCCGAATATCCGCACCAAGAAAAACGGCGATCTGATCGTGCAGGTAAACGTCCAAACCCCTAAAAAATTGAACGAGAAGCAAGAGGCGCTTTTGCGCGAGCTTCAAGAAAGCTTCGGCAGCAAGGGCGGAGACGACGAGGGGATACTCGATAAAATCAAGAATTTTTTCAAGTAAGCTGCCTTGATCTGTTTTGCGCGGCGATTGTTTAAACTCTAGTTCGGCGGAATGCGGAATTTTAAATTTAGCCGTGCCTGCCGCTTGACGGCTTTCTGCTGCTTGTTTGGTCGCTCGCTAGGCGTTGTTCATTTGATCGTAGTTTGTTTGATCTTCGCTCACTGCTTCATGTGATGAGCGCCTATCGTTTAGCCACCGTTTGCTAAACGCTCTCTGTCTGATCGTCACAAACACTGCGCGGCTTTATAAAGCAATGCTTGCGAGTAGAATTTTATCTGTGTCTGCGACGGTTTAGGGCGCTAGTGCGCTGCAAAACGATAGCAGGGTCGCGGCTCACGCCCCGCAAAAGCGACTATAAATTTAAAAAGGACGAAAATGGATCGTAAAAACGGACCTGCAAATTTCAGATCCGCAGACGATGAGATGTTTGCGTTTTTATCGAGCTTGGGCGATTGCTGGCAGGTGAGCGAGGGCGGAGTAAAATTTATAGAAGAAAATTTCGCCTTCGTCGGCTCCAAGCCCGTCTTGCGGGGTTTGAAAGATTACGCGACCGCGGACTGCCTGAGCTTTGCCGGTGCCAGAAGCTTCATAGACGCAAATCCCGCGGTAAAAGCGAGGATTTTGAGCGGCGAAATCCGCTATCTGGGCGATAGCTTAACGAGCGCCGAGGTTAAATTTGCACCTGAATATTTTTACGATTTTTTGAAATTTATAATGGAGCAGGTCCCCGAACACCACTATTTTTTCAGCCCTACCGCGCGCTGGCTCCTGCTGGTTGCGATGGAGAAATACGTGGAATTTGCGGCTTTAGATTAGCGTTTTGGCCCGAGAAAATTTGCGAAATTTCGCCGATTTAAGGCGTGAAAAATTTTATCTAGGTATAGATAAGCGTGTATGGCACG
>CALHQN010000164.1 GCA_938036585.1 uncultured Campylobacter sp. | reverse complement strand
CTTCAACAAATAAATTACATTTTTCTAATATGCTTTTAATATTTTCTGCAGGAATAGGTTTAGAGTTTACTTTATACAAATCGCTCTTTAAGACTGTGATAATTCCAAATAATTCCTTTGAGAAATTAGCATAAAACTCAGCCATTAATTTTTGTTTGTCACTGTCTGCTGCCTCAAAATCATTCATCTGTTGAATGATATTAGCGATATGCTTGAATATTTTATCTGTATTATCCTCGTGGGTATGCATCTGAATATATGAGAGCTGAAAGAGAAGTTCTTTTAGTTCATCTATATTTTCACCTTCTTTGGCATCATCCCTTATAGAAATAGTAATTTTTCCATCTTGTACTATCTCTTTGAGTTTTTCTAAGAAATTATGGAATACTTCTTGCTTTTTCTCAAATACCGATAGATTTTTATCTCGTTCTTCCTCCGTTGCCGTTTGTCCTTGTAAAAGAAAAACAGTAATAATAGCTGTAAAAATAGCTCCTATGGCTGAATTATTAATGTTTTCTACAATTTTAGGAAGCTCATTTTGATAGATAAGGTTAAACACAAAGAGGCTAAGTGAAATAACCAATAAGGCTCCTAAGGCTATAAGTATTTTTCTTGACATGTTTTTCTGATTTTTTAAAAGAATGCCTACCACCTTATTGATAGGCATTCTGAATATTAGTTTCTTTTTGTCCAGCTACGACCTTCATTTTTAGATACATAAACACCTTTAGAAGTGTAGGCTACGAGTTCTGTTCCACTTACTTGAATAGATTCAAAATCTCCATAAGAAGAACCTATATAACGAGAATACCAACTACGTCCATCTGTTTTAGAGGTATAAATTCCCTTGGAAGTAACCGCAAAAATCTCATCGCCAAAAACTGCTAAATCATAAAAGTCTCCTGCCGAAGAACCTTTGTAACGAGAATACCAACTTTTTCCATTAGTAGTAGAGTACTCAATCTTGTTGTCGTCTGTGGGGCAAATTCTTAGTAATTCTTTCCCCAAATCAATTTCTTGTGCCATTTCTAAAATATAGCTCCAAATCACGGTTCTGCCTGAGGAGTTGCCGCTAAATAGCGCTGCTAGCCTTTGCTCAAACGACGGCGAAAGCGCGAGTAAAACGGCGAAAAGTGCGATGAAACATACCGTGAAAAGCAGGTATTTTTTGTTTAGGCTCTTTAAATTTAGCGCGCCGTAAAACGCGAGCGCGCAAAACGCGCCGACCCACGCCGCCCTAGAAAATGAAAAGATCATAAAAAATGCAAATAAAAATAGAGCCGCAAATTTGAGCGCCAAAGGCCGCCGTATCGCCACCGCGCTAAGGCAGAGCCCAAAGCCCATAAAAAGCCCTAAGATATTGCGGTTCGAAAGCGATCCGCTAAGACCGCCGCGAACAGAGTCGCTTGAAAAGACGATCGCATCGGTGCTGCTTACAAGCTGATAGATCACGCTTACCGATAAAATTCCAAGCCCCACGAACAAAAAGGCAAAAACGGCGTTTTGATCAAAAAATTTGAGCTTGTAAAAATAACAAAGTACCAAAAATATCGCGCCGTATCGAAGCACGAAAAATAGCGTGCTCTGCCATGCCTTTTTTGAGATAACCGCCTCGTTTAGGAGGTTTGAGATCGCTAGCGTCGCCACTAAACAGACGAAGCAAATCGCGACAAATCTCGTTTTTTTCAAAATTTCGCTTAGGATTGCGTAATTTTTAAAATATATCAGATGGACTAAAAATAGTAAATTTAGCGCCGCAAATGAGATCTGATAGACCGCATTTTTGAAAAACAGCGACGCGCACCAAAGAAGCAGCAGCGTTAAAAATGTGATCCTCCAGCCGCTAGGCGCGCCGTTTTCGTAAAAAAATTTTTTCATATTAAACTCTCATAAACCTTTATCGTTTTTTCTACCATCTGCTCTAGGCTGAAGTTTTGCGAAACGTAGCCGTAGCCGTCAAATTTCAGCTCGCGCGCGGGGGCAAACAGCCCTGCCAGCGCCTGTGCGTCGCCCACGTCAAAAAAGTAGCCGTTTTCGCGCTCTTTGATAATATCCAGTGCGCCGCCGTGGCGGGTCGCGATCACCGGGCAGTTGAGCGCGATCGCCTCAGCCATCGAGCGCCCGAAGCTCTCGGGCTTGCTTGAAGCGCTTACCGTGACCGACGAGAGCGAATAAATCTCGGCTACCTTGCTCTGCGAACCTGCAAAAATTACGCGCTCACAGAGTCCAAACCCCTCTACGAGCGATTTTAGCTCGGAAAAATACTCGTCGCGATCCGCTCCCACGCCGCCTACGATCAAAATTTTAAGCCTTTGTTCGCTTGCCAAAGCCGCGGCGCGGATTAGGGTTTTGTAATCCTTAATCTGCGTGATGCGCCCAACGCCGGAGACGATGAAATCATCCTGCGCGAGGTTAAAATTCTGCCGAAATTCCGCGATGAAGCGCTCGTCTAAATTTTTGGGATTAAATTTAGCTAGATCGATGCCGCGCGGAATGATCGTGATCTTGGCTGCATCTACGCCGTAGCTTCGCACCACGTGATCGCGCGCATAGCCGCTAGGACAGATGATCGCGTCCGCATCCGTCATGATTTTGCTGTAGAAATTTACGGAATTTATCCCGTGCACGGTGCTTACGATCTTTGCACGCGGGCGAGCAAATTTAACCAGCCACGCCGGCACGCGGGAGCGGACATGCACGATGTCTGGAGAAATTTCGCTTAAAATTTTACGCAGCTTTAAAACGCGCGACGGAACGCTTAGGATACTTTTGGAGCAAACGTCGAATTGCACATGCACGCCGCCCTCGTTTTCTATCTTTGGCGCCAATTTGCCGCCGTTACTGATAACGAAATTCTCGATGCCGCGCCGCGCAAACTCCCTATTTAGCTCGACTACGCCGCGCTCGACGCCCCCTTCGTTTAGCTCTGGCAAAATTTGCACGACCCTCATAACTCTATCTCCCTAACAAATTCCTTCAGATCGTACTTCGCGGTCTTTTTTAGCGCTTCATCGTAGCGCCTAGCATATCCCGAAGAAACGAGAGAGCTTATAAAATCGTCAAATTTATTATGAGCGTCTTTGCGCTTTAGGCTCAAAATGGCTACGCTCGCGCTCCCGTTAGATACGGCTTCGCTTATCATCGAAACGCTGTCCTCGCTGATAAAAACCCACTCGCACTGCGCCAAAAAATCGCCGATCGGATTTACGGGCTCGCGGCTGTAAATCACGCTGTAATCCCAGCTAAGCTTTTCTAGCGCGCTCTCGGTAGCCCACGGCGTGCGCGGAGAGGTCGTTAGCGCAAACTCGCAGTCCGCAAACTGCGCCCTTACGCCCTCTATCTGCTTTAAAATTTCATCCCCCATCTCAAAGCAGGAATTCGGCCCGCCGATGATAAATCCAATGGATTTGCGCTGCGGCCGGTACAGCCCCTGCGGGTGCGAAAAGCTAAGCGAGACGGGCGAAATTTTAAGATTTGCGCGCGGCGTCGGGCGGTCATGCGCGCCTGCAATGATGACGCTAAAATCCTTGCGGTAGCCCTTCGGATACATCAATGCGACGCTCGGCTTTGCGTATCTGCGCGCGTAAAATTTCAGCGCGTAATAGCTCGTAGAGCCCGCTCCTACGAACAGATCAAAATCTGCGAAATTTAAATTGCGATCCGCCACGGCATCTAAATTTGCGCTATATGATACGGCGTCTGAATTGGTGCCATTCGGCGCGGCGTCTAAATTTGCGCCTAGATTATCGGCTGCTTGCTGAAGTCTCTCGACG